>CAZFET010000082.1:6031-12220 GCA_964517545.1 uncultured Burkholderiaceae bacterium | reverse complement strand
TGCAGGTCGTCTGCCTCGATCTCGAAGGCGTGCTGGTGCCCGAGATCTGGATCGAGTTCTCGCGCCGCACCGGCATCGCCGAGTTCTCGCGCACCACGCGCGACGAGCCCGATTACGACAAGCTGATGCGATGGCGCATCGGCCTGCTGCAGCGGCACGGCCTGAAGCTCGCCGACATCCACGCGGTCATCGCCGGCATGGCGCCGCTCGACGGCGCGCGCGACTTCCTCGACGGGCTGCGCGCGCGCTACCAGGTGATCATCCTGTCGGACACGTTCTACGAGTTCGCCGATCCGCTGATGCGGCAGCTCGGCCGGCCCACCTTGTTCTGCCATCGCCTGGTGGTCGACGCCGACGGCGTGGTGCGCGACTACCGGCTGCGCCAGCCCGACCAGAAGCGCGCCGCCGTGCACGCGCTGAAGGCGCTGAACTTCACGGTCATCGCCGCCGGCGACTCCTACAACGACACCGGCATGCTGGCGGCCGCCGACGCGGGCTTCTTCATCCACCCGCCGCCGGCCATCGTCGAGCAGTTCCCGCAGTTCGCGGTGCACCGCGACTATGCCGGACTGCGCACGTCGATCGACGCCGCCGCGGCGCGGCTGGCCGCGGGCTGACGCGATGCCGCGCGCCGAGCTGGAACTGCTGTCGCCCGCCCGCGACGCCGACATCGGCATCGAGGCGGTGAACCACGGCGCCGACGCCGTCTACATCGGCGGCCCGGCCTTCGGCGCGCGCGACAAGGCGGGCAATTCGGTCGCCGACATCGAGCGGCTGTGCCGTCACGCCCACCGCTTCGGCGCGCGCATCTTCGTCACGCTCAACACCATCCTGCGCGACGACGAGCTGGAAGACGCCCGCCGCCTGGCCTGGAGCGTGCACGAGGCCGGCGCCGACGCGCTGATCGTGCAGGACATGGGCCTGCTCGAGCTCGACCTGCCGCCGATCCAGCTCCATGCCAGCACGCAGACCGACATCCGCACGCCGGCCAAGGCGCGCTTCCTGCAGGACGTGGGCTTCTCGCAGATGGTGCTGGCGCGCGAGCTCGGGCTGCCGCAGATCCGCGCCATCGCGGCCGAGGTGCGGCATGCGACGCTCGAGTTCTTCATCCACGGCGCGCTGTGCGTGGCCTACAGCGGCCAGTGCTTCATCAGCCACGCGCACACCGGGCGCAGCGCCAACCGCGGCAACTGCTCGCAGGAGTGCCGCCTGCCGTGGACGGTGACCGATCCGCAGGGCCGCATCCTCGCGCACGAGTCGCACGTGCTCTCGCTGAAGGACAACGACCAGAGCGCCAACCTCGAGGCGCTGGTCGATGCGGGCATCCGCAGCTTCAAGATCGAGGGCCGCTACAAGGACCTCGGCTACGTCAAGAACGTCACGGCGCACTACCGGCGACTGTTCGACGAGCTGCTGGAGCACCGCCCCGAGCTGGCCCGCGCGTCGAGCGGCCGCTGCACCTACACCTTCACGCCCGACCCCGAGCGCAACTTCAATCGCGGCTCGACCGACTACTTCGTCAACGGCCGGCAGGACGACATCGGCGCGTTCGACACGCCCAAGCACGCGGGCCTGCCGGTCGGGCACGTGCTGCGCGTCACGGCCGACGGCTTCGAGCTCGAGGCCGAGCCCGCCGGCACCGAGCTGCACAACGGCGACGGCCTGACCTGGTTCGACCTGCAAAAGGAACTGGCCGGCGTGCAGGTGAACGTGGCGAAGCCGCTCGGCGGCGGACGCTGGCACGTGCAGCCGAACGAGCCGGTGGCCACCTTGAAGGACCTTCGCGCCGGCACCGCCGTCTTCCGCAACCGCGACGTCGCGTGGGACCGGCTGCTCGAACGGCCGAGCGCCGCGCGGCGCATCGGCGTGTGGCTGCGCTTCACCGAGACGGCCGACGGCTTCGCGCTCGAGGCGACCGACGAGGACGGGCACGCCGCGAGCGCACGGATCGCGCATGCGCACGAGCCCGCGCGCGACGTGGCGCGCGCCGTGTCGGGCCTGCGCGATCGGCTCGGCAGGCTGGGCCACAGCGTGTTCACGCCGATCGACGTCGCGATCGCGACGTCGCAGCCCTGGTTCGTGCCCGCGAGCGTGGCCAACGCGCTGCGCCGCGACGCGATCGAGCGGCTCGAGGCGGCGCGCCTGGCCGCGCTGCCCCGCCTGCCGCGCGCGCGGCCGGTCGAACCGCCCGCGCCCTGCCCCGACGACACGCTGACCTACCTCGCCAACGTGTTCAACCACAAGGCGCGCGACTTCTACGCGAAGCACGGCGTCAAGCTCGTCGCGTCGGCCTACGAGGCGCACGAGGAGACCGGCGAGGTGAGCCTGATGATCACCAGGCACTGCGTGCGCTGGTCGATGAGCCTGTGCCCCAAGCAGGCCAAGGGCGTGACCGGCGTGCAGGGCACGGTGCGCGCCGAGCCGCTGGTGATCGAGAACGGCGGCGACCGCCTGACCCTGCGCTTCGACTGCAAGCCCTGCGAGATGCACGTGGTCGGGCGCATCCGGCGCCAGGTGCTGAACGCCGGTGTGGTGCCGGCGGGCACGGCCGAGGCGCCGGTGAGGTTCTACCGCGCGCGGCCGGCCGCTGCAGCGAACGCGCGATGACCTCCTTCATGATCTCGCTGCTGCCGCCGTAGATGCGCGGATGCGCGCGTCGACCCGGCGGCGCGCGATCGGGGACTCGTTCATGTAGCCGTCGCCGCCCCAGCACATGGCCGACGTGGCCGCGTCGGCGCGCTTCCTCGTCGGCCGGCAGCATCTCGCGTTCGACGAATCGCTCGCAGCTCGCGCGCCCGTCGGCGAGCTCGGCGCTCATCCACGAAGGCGTGAAGTCGAGGGGCATGGCAGTCGGCCCTGCGTCGCGGGGGTCGTGCTCAGCGCTGCGGACTCAGCGCGTCGATCAGCGCCGCGTCCACGCCCCAGTCGGCCAGCACCGCGCGCGTGTCGACGCCGGGCTCGCGCGGCGGCGTGGGCTCACCGGGCGGCGTGCGCCCGAAGCGCGGCGCGGGCGCGGGCTGCAGCACACCGTCGAGCGCGACGAAGGCCTCGCGCGCACGCAGGTGCGGGTGCGCGGGCGCCTCGTCCCAGTCGAGCACCGGCGCCACGCAGGCGTCGCTGCCGTCGAAGCGCGCGCACCACGCGTCGCGCGGCTGCGTGGCGAAGAGATCGGCGAGACGCTGCTTCATGCGCGGCCAGCGGCGCACGTCGTGCTGCGACGCGAAGTCGGGGTCGCCCGCGAGGCCGAGGCGATCGAGCAGCTCGGCGAAGAACTGCGGCTCGAGCGCGCCCACCGCGATGAAGCGCCCGTCGGCGCAGCGGTAGGTGTCGTAGAACGGCGCCGCGCCGTCGAGCAGGTTGGCCGCGCGCTCGTTGCGCCACGCGCCGGCTGCCTTCATGCCGTAGAAGATCGCCGACAGCAGCGCGGCGCCGTCGGTCATCGCCGCGTCGACCACCTGGCCGCGGCCGCTGCGCTGCGCTTCGTAGACCGCGGCCATCACGCCGAACGCGAGGAACATCGCGCCGCCGCCGTAGTCGCCCACGTAGTTCAGCGGCGGCGGCGGCGGCTCGCCGGCGCGTCCCACGCCGTGCAGCGCGCCGGTGAGCGCGATGTAGTCGATGTCGTGCCCGGCGGTGTGCGCGAGCGGGCCGTGCTGGCCCCAGCCGGTCATGCGCCCGTACACCAGCCTCGGGTTGCGCTGCAGGCAAGGCTCGGGGCCGAGGCCGAGCCGCTCCATCACGCCGGGCCGGTAACCCTCGATCAGCACGTCGGCGCGCTCGACCAGCTGCAGCGCGGCGCGCACCGCCTCCGGCCGGCGCAGGTCGAGCGCCGCCGAGCGGCGCGAGCGCGCCGTCACGTCGAAGCGGATCGGCAGCCCGAGCGCGCCCTTGGCGCCCGGACGGTCGATGCGGATCACCTCGGCGCCCTGGTCGGCCAGCAGCATCGCGGCGAAGGGCGCGGGGCCGAGGCCCACCATCTCGATCACCTTCAGTCCTGCCAGCGGTCCGGGCATCGGCGCGTCTCCTGCAACTTGCGGGGCGCGTGGCGACAATCCGCGCGCCATGGTTCCATTGTCCATCCTCGATCTGTCGCCCATCGTCGAAGGCGGCGACGCACGCCGCGCGCTCGCGAACACGCTCGATCTCGCGCGCCACGCCGAGCGCCTGGGCTATCGCCGCTACTGGCTCGCCGAGCACCACAACATGGACGGCGTGGCCAGCTCGGCCACCGCGGTGCTGATCGGCCACGTGGCCGGCGGCACCGAACGCATCCGCGTCGGCTCCGGCGGCGTGATGCTGCCCAACCACGCGCCGCTGGTGATCGCCGAGCAGTTCGGCACTCTCGCCACCTTGTACCCGGGACGCATCGACCTCGGTCTCGGCCGCGCGCCGGGCACCGACCCGCTCACGATGCGCGCCTTGCGCCGCCACCTCGATGGCGCCGACGAAGACCGCTTCATCGACGACGTGGTCGAGCTGCAGGGCTACCTCGGACCGCCCGACCCGGCGCAGCGCGTGCGCGCGATCCCCGGCACGGGCACCGACGTGCCGATCTGGCTGCTCGGCTCGAGCCTGTACGGCGCGCAGGCCGCCGCGCTGCTGGGTCTGCCGTACGCCTTCGCGTCGCACTTCGCGCCGGCGATGCTGCTGCCGGCGCTCGAGGTGTACCGCGAGCGCTTCCGGCCGTCGGCGCGCTGGCCCGAGCCGTACGCGATGGTGGGCGTGAACGTGGTCTGCGCGGCGACCGACGAGGACGCCGCTTTCCTGTTCACGTCGCTGCAGCAGCGCTTCGTCGGCATGCAGCGCGGGCAGCGCGGACCGCTGCCCAAGCCGGTGCCGACGATGGACGGACGGTGGACCGAGGCCGAGCGCGCCGGCGTGGAACGCGCGCTCGCGATGTCGGCGGTCGGCTCGCCGGCCACGGTGAGGTGCCGCCTCGACGAGATCGTGCAGGCCACGCGAGCCGACGAGCTCATCGTCGCCTGCGCGGTGCACGACCACGCGGCGCGCGTGCGCTCGTACGAGCTGCTGGCCGCGGCCTGCCGCGACTGACGTGCGCTGCCGCCGGCACGGCCCGCTGGGCCGATCGATCGTCGATCGGGTCGATGCGCTGCTGTACATGTTGACGATATACAGCCGTGATCGACCTCGACCGCATCACCGGCTTCGAGTGGGACGTCGGCAATGCCCGCAAGAGCCATGACAAGCACGCCGTGACGCAGCGCGAGGCCGAGCAGGTGTTCTTCCGCTCGCCGCTGTTCCTGGTCGAGGACGTGAAGCTCGGCCAGCGCGAGTTGCGGATCCATGCCTATGGCGTGACCGATGAAGGGCGCCGGCTGCACGTGACGTTCACGTTGCGCGGGAGAGGAACGCTGATACGCGTGATATCGGCGCGCGACATGAGCGCCCGGGAAAGGACCTGGCATGCCTCGCAAAGCACGGACGACGAAGACGCTCGAGCCCATCCCGTCGTTCGCCGACGAAGCGGCGGAGCGCCGCTTCTGGGAGTCGCACGACTCGAGCCGGTACGTCGACCTGTCGAAGGCGCGCCGCGCCGTCATGCCGAATCTGAAGCCGACGACGCAGAGCATCTCGCTGCGCCTGCCGACGCACATGCTCGACGGCATCAAGGCCGCCGCCAACAAGCGCGACGTGCCGTATCAGTCGCTGATCAAGATGTGGCTGCAGGAGAAGCTCGAGTCCTGAGCGTCGGCCCTCGGCCGCGACGCGGGTGCGAGCGCCCGGCCGCCCTCAACCCACCCAGCGACGCGCGTTGCGGAACATCCGCATCCACGGGCTGAGCGCCGACACGTCGCCCGGTGTCCAGCTCATCTGCACGTTGCGGAACACGCGCTCGGGGTGCGGCATCAGCACGGTGAAGCGGCCGTCGGGCGTGGTCACCGCGGTCAGGCCGTCGGGGCTGCCGTTCGGGTTGTGCGGGTAGCGCTCGGTCGGCCGGCCGTGGTGGTCGACGAAGCGCATCGCGCGCAGCACCGTCGCCGCATCGCCGCGCTGCGAGAAGTCGGCGTAGCCCTCGCCGTGCGCCACCGCGATCGGGAGGCGGCTGCCGGCCATGCCCGCGAAGAAGATCGACGGCGACTCCAGCACCTCGACCAGCGACAGCCTCGCCTCGAACTGCTCGCTGCGGTTGCGCGTGAACTTCGGCCAGGCCTGCGCGCCGGGGATCAG
>CAZFET010000082.1:3306-6021 GCA_964517545.1 uncultured Burkholderiaceae bacterium | reverse complement strand
TCGGCGCGAGCGCGGCCATCATCTGGCAGCCGTTGCACACGCCGAGCGCGAACGTGCCGGCGCGGCCGAAGAAGGCCGCGAACTGCTCGGCGAGCCGCGGGTTGAACAGGATCGAGCGCGCCCAGCCCTCGCCGGCGCCGAGCGTGTCGCCGTAGCTGAAGCCGCCGCAGGCCACGAAGCCCTGGAACATGTCGAGCCGCGCGCGGCCGGCCTGCAGGTCGGTCATGTGGACGTCGAAGGTGTCGAAGCCGGCGAGCGCCATCGCGCGGCTCATCTCGACGTGGCTGTTGACGCCCTGCTCGCGCAGGATGGCCACCTTCGGCCGCGCCGCGTTCACGAACGGCGCGGCCACGTCGTCGGCCGGGTCGAACGTGAGGTGCAGGTGCAGCCCGGGGTCGTCGGGCACGCCGGCCTGCGCGTGTTCGCTGTCGGCGCACGCCGGGTGGTCGCGCAGGCGCGCGATGCGCCAGCTCGTCTCGTCCCACGCCTGCTGCAGCTCGTGCAGGCTCGCGCTGAACACCGCCTTGGTGTCGCGCCAGACCTCGACCACGCCGCGCGGGTTGGTCGTGCCGATCGCGTGGCTGTACTTCGACAGCCCGTGCTCGCGCAGCACGGCCATCGCCTCGTCGCGGCGCGCGCGCGGCACCTGCACGACGGCGCCGAGTTCCTCGGCGAACAGCGCCTTCAGGGTCAGCTCGTTGCGGCGCTCGCTCACCTGCCCGGCCCAGTTCTTGGAATCGCCGTACTCGGCGCGGCTGTCGGCGATGCCGTCGCCTTCGGTCACCAGCAGGTCGACGTTCAGGCTGACACCCACGTGGCCGGCGAAGGCCATCTCGCACACCGTGGCCCACAGGCCGCCGTCGCTGCGGTCGTGGTACGCGAGCAGCAGGCCGCGCGCGCGCAGCGCGCCGACGGCCGCGACCAGCGCCTTCAGCAGCGCGGGGTCGTCGAGGTCGGGCACGCCGTCGCGCTCGTGGCAGCCGAAGGCGCCGAGCACCTGCGCGAGCATCGATCCGGCGAGCCGGTTGCGCCCGCGGCCGAGGTCGATCAGCACGAGCGTCGTGTCGCCCACGTCCGGCCCGCTGCGCAGCTGCGGCGTGACGGTGCCGCGCACGTCGTCGAGCGTCGCGAAGGCCGAGACGATCAGGCTCACCGGCGCCGTCACCTGCTGGGTCGCGCCGCCGTCGCTCCAGCGCGTGCGCATCGACAACGAGTCCTTGCCGACCGGGATGCCGATGCCCAGCGCCGGGCACAGCTCCATCGCCACCGCGTGCACGGTGTCGTACAGCGCGGCGTCCTCGCCGGGCTCGCCGCAGGCGGCCATCCAGTTGGCGCTGAGCTTCACGCGCGACAGCTCGATCGGCGCGGCCAGCAGGTTGGTGATCGCCTCGCCGACGGCCATGCGGCCCGACGCGGGCGCCGTGGCCGAGCCGAGCGCGGCCAGCGGCGTGCGCTCGCCCATCGCCATGGCCTCGCCGCGGAAGCCTTCGTGGTCGGCGAGGGTCACCGCGCAGTCGGCCACCGGCACCTGCCACGGGCCGACCATCTGGTCGCGATGGTCGAGGCCGCCGACCGTGCGATCGCCGATGGTGACGAGGAAGCGCTTGGACGCGACGGTCGGGTGGCGCAGCACGTCGAAGGCCACCCGCTCCAGCTTCACGCCGGTGAGCGCGAGCGGCTCGCCGCGCCGCGCGACCCGCTCGACCACGCGGTGCATCTTCGGCGGCTTGCCGAGCAGCACCTCCAGCGGCATGTCGATCACGCGCTCGCCGCCGGGGCCGTCTTCCACCACCAGCTCGCGATCGGCGCGCGCCACGCCGACCACCGCGAACGGACAGCGCTCGCGCTCGCACATCTGCTCGAACAGCGGCAGCAGATCGGGGTCGACGGCCAGCACGTAGCGCTCCTGGCTCTCGTTGCACCAGATCTCCTTCGGCGCGAGGCCGCTCTCCTCGAGTGGCACCTTGCGCAGGTCGAAGCGCGCGCCCTGCCCGGCGCCGTCGACCAGTTCGGGGAAGGCGTTGCTGAGGCCGCCCGCGCCGACGTCGTGGATCGCGAGGATCGGGTTGCGCTCGCCGAGCGCCCAGCAGTGGTTGATGACCTCCTGCGCGCGCCGCTGGATCTCCGGGTTGCCGCGCTGCACCGAGTCGAAGTCGAGCTCGGCGCTGTTGGCGCCGGCGGCCATCGAGCTGGCCGCGCCGCCGCCCATGCCGATGCGCATGCCCGGCCCGCCGAGCTGCACGAGCAAGGTGCCGGCGCCGAACGGCAGCTTCGCGGTCTGCGACGCGTCGATCGAGCCGATGCCGCCGGCGATCATGATCGGCTTGTGGTAGCCGCGGCGCACGCCGGCCACGGCCTGCTCGTACACGCGGAAGTAGCCGCCGAGATTGGGCCGGCCGAACTCGTTGTTGAAGGCCGCGCCGCCGATGGGCCCCTCGACCATGATCTGCAGCGCGCTGGCGATGTGCGACGGCTTGCCGACGGGGTCGCGCTCCCAGGGCTCGTCGGTGCCGGGCAGGTGCAGGTTCGACACGCTGAAGCCGGTGAGCCCGGCCTTGGGCCGCGCGCCGCGGCCGGTGGCGCCCTCGTCGCGGATCTCGCCGCCCGCGCCGGTGGCCGCGCCCGGGAACGGCGAAATCGCGGTCGGGTGGTTGTGCGTCTCGCACTTGATGACGAAATGCGTGAGCTCGCCGCGCGAACGGTACACGCCTTCCT
>CAZFET010000082.1:0-3296 GCA_964517545.1 uncultured Burkholderiaceae bacterium | reverse complement strand
GTTCGCACCGCCGTAGGGCTCGATGGCGGTCGGGTGGTTGTGCGTCTCGACCTTCATCAGCACGTGCGCCGTGCCGTCGCGCGCCGCGTAGCGGGGCGCGTTGGTGAAGCCCTCGGGCAGCCAGCGCCGCACCGGCCCGCCTTCCATCACGGCCGCGTTGTCGTGGTACGCGACCACCGTGCGCTGCGGCGACACCTGCTCGGTGTGGCGGATCATCTGGAACATCGAGCGCTCCTGCCCGATGCCGTCGATCGTGAAGCGCGCGTTGAAGATCTTGTGCCGGCAGTGCTCGCTGTTGGCCTGCGCGAACATCATCAGCTCGACGTCGCTCGGGTTGCGGCCGAGCCTGCGGAACGAGTCGAGCAGGTAGTCGATCTCGTCGTCCGACAGCGCGAGGCCGAAGGCGGCGTTGGCCTGTTCGAGCGCGGCGCGGCCGCGGCCGATGACGTCGACGTGCGCGAGCGGCGCCGCCGGACGTTCGTCGAACAGGTGCTTCGCCGCGTCGCGCTCGAAGGCCACGGCCTCGACCATGCGGTCGTGCAGCAGCGCCGCGCAGGCCTGCAGCGCGTCGGCCGCCAGCGGCTTCGCGCCGCCCAGCAGACCCGGCTTCAGCGCGAGGCGGTACTCGACCACGCGCTCGATGCGGTGCACCGCGAGCCCGCAGTTGTGCGCGATGTCGGTGGCCTTGCTCGCCCACGGCGAGACCGTGCCCGGCCGCGGCATCACCACCACCAGCGCGCCGTCGACGGGGCCCGTGTACGGGTCGCCGTAGCGCAGCAGCGCCTCGAGCTTGTCGCGCGCGGCCGGCTCGAGCGGCGCGTCGCTCCACACCCAGTGCACGTGGCGCGCGGCGACGCCGGTGATGCGGTCGCTCGCGTCTTGCAGGCGGGCCAGCAGGCTGCCGGCGCGGAAATCGGAAAGGGCGTTGCCGCCCTCGACGTGGAGGAGATGCTTCGACATGGGGGACATGGCGCCGGCGGGAGCCGCGATTCTACGAGGCGATGGGATAATCCCGGCCATGCCGATCACGCTCAAGAGCGCTGAAGAGATCGAGGCCATGCGCGTCGCGGGGCGCCTCGCCTCCGAGGTGCTCGACCTTCTCGCGCAGCACGTGCGCCCGGGCGTGACCACGCTCGAACTCGACCGCATCGCGCACGACCACATCGTGCACGTGCAAGGCGGCACGCCGGCCACCCTGGGCTACCAGCCGCCGGGCTATCCGCCGTTCCCGGCGTCGATCTGCACGTCGATCAACCATCAGGTGTGCCACGGCATCCCGAACGACCGGCCGCTGAAGAGCGGCGACATCGTGAACATCGACGTCACCGTCATCAAGGACGGCTGGCACGGCGACACGAGCCGCATGTTCGTCGTGGGCGAAGGCTCGATCGCCGCGAAGCGGCTGTGCAGCCTGACGTACGAGGCGATGTGGCGCGGCATCGCGAAGGTGCGGCCCGGCGCGCGGCTCGGCGACATCGGCCATGCGATCCAGCAGTTCGCCGAGAACGCGGGCTACTCGGTGGTGCGCGAGTTCTGCGGGCACGGCGTGGGCCGCAAGTTCCACGAGGAGCCGCAGGTGCTGCACTACGGACGCCCGGGCACGCTCGAGGAACTCGTGCCGGGCATGGTGTTCACCATCGAGCCCATGATCAACGCGGGCCGCCGCGAGATCCGCGAACTGGGCGACGGCTGGACCATCGTCACCAAGGACCGCTCGCTGTCGGCGCAGTGGGAGCACACGGTCGCCGTCACCGAGACCGGCTACGAGGTGCTCACCGTGTCGGCCGGCAGCCCGCCGCCGCCGGCCTTCGTCACGCAGGGCGCGGCCGCGCCGGCGTCGGCCTGAGGGGCGCGGCGTGTCCGCGCTGCCGGGCACGGCACGGGCCCCGCGGGCTCAAGGCGCGCCGGCCGCGCTCGCGCCGCACGACATCGCCGCGCTGCGCGCGGCCTTCCGCGACGGCAAGTCGGCGCTGCTCGCGCAGTTCCGCACCGCGCGCCCGAGCGCATCGGCCGCCGCGCGGCTGCTGCGCGCGCTGACGCGGCACGTCGATGCGACGCTGGTCGACCTGTGGCAGCGCTCGGCCATGCCCGAAGGCTGCGCGCTGCTGGCCGTCGGCGGCTACGGCCGCGGCGAGCTGTTCCCCTACTCCGACGTCGACGTGCTGGTGCTGCTGCCGCCGGGCCGGCCGGTCGACCATGCGCCGATCGAGCGCTTCATCACGGCATGCTGGGACATCGGCCTGGAGATCGGCTCCTCGGTGCGCAGCATCGACGAGTGCGTGACCGAGGCGCTGCGCGACGTGACGGTGCAGACCGCGCTGATGGAAAGCCGCCTGCTCACCGGCTCGCGCCGCGCGTTCGTGACCTTCCGCCACGCCAACACGCAGGCGATGGACGCCAAGGCCTTCCTGCGCGCCAAGACGCTCGAGCTGCGCCAGCGCCACGTGAAGTACGAGGACACGCCGTACGCGCTGGAGCCCAACTGCAAGGAAAGCCCCGGCGGCCTGCGCGACCTGCAGGTGCTGATCTGGATCGCGCGCGCGGCCGGCCTGGGGCGCACCTGGAGCGAGCTCGCCGCCAAGGGGCTGATCACGCCCTTCGAGGTCAAGCAGCTGCAGCGCAACGAGGGACTGCTCAAGCTGATCCGCGCGCGGCTGCACGTGATCGCCGGCCGCCGCGAGGACCGCCTCGTGTTCGATCTGCAGACGGCGGTGGCCGAGAGCTTCGGCTATCGCGGCACGCGCGCGCAGCGTGCGTCCGAAGTGCTGATGCGCCGCTACTACTGGGCGGCCAAGGCGGTGGCGCAGCTCAACCAGATCCTGATGCTCAACATCGAGGAGCGGATCAGCGGCTCGCAGGACGCGCCGATGCGCCCGATCGACGAGCGCTTCCTCGACCGCGGCGGCATGCTCGAGGTGGCCAGCGACGACCTGTACGCGCACGACCCGCACGCCATCCTGCAGACCTTCGAGGTGTACCAGCGCACGCCGGGCATCAAGGGCCTGTCGGCGCGCAGCCTGCGCGCGCTGTACAACGCGCGCAACCTGATGGACGGGCGCTTCCGCCGCGACCCCGTCAACCGCGCCACCTTCATGCGCATCCTGACGGCGCCCGAGGGCCAGACGCACGTGCTGCGCCTGATGAACCAGACCTCGGTGCTCGGCCGCTACCTGTGGGTGTTCCGCCGCATCGTCGGACAGATGCAGCACGACCTGTTCCACGTCTACACCGTGGACCAGCACATCCTGATGGTGGTGCGCAACATGCGCCGCTTCACCATGACGGAGCACGCCCAC
>CAZFET010000081.1:10883-12227 GCA_964517545.1 uncultured Burkholderiaceae bacterium | reverse complement strand
ATGACGACGATCTGGAAGCCGAGGGCGAGCGCCACCGGCGTCGAGACCGACGCCGGCCACGGCTCGCCCGCGAGCGCGGCGCCGGCGCCCAGCAGCACGCCCGAGACGGCCAGCTGATAGAAGAGCGTCTTCTCGGGCGCGGCCGACGCGAGCTTCGTCGCACGGATCGCCAGGGTCGTCGCGCCCCACAGCAGCGCGGCGGCCACGCCCAGCGCGTCGCCCAGCCACTGCCTCGGACCGAGCGCCGGCTGCGTGAAGCCTTCGGCGAACGCCCACGCCACGCCGCCGAAGGCCGCCACCAGCCCGGCGAACGGCAGCGGCGCGAGCTTCTCGGTGTGCGCGATGAACGGCATGCCGAGCGCCACCACGAACGGCGACAGATAGATGAACACCACCATGCGCGACGCGCCGGTGTACTGCAGCCCGACGAAGATGCACGCGAACTCGGCGGCGAACAGCGCGCCGGCCAGCAGCCCGGCGGCGAGCGTGCCGTCGCGCGAGACCAGCGCGATGCCCCGCCAGCGCGCCCAGGCCATCACCAGCAGCGCCGCGCCGAACGAGCGCAGGGCCGCCTGCGTGAGCGGCGGCACCTCGACCAGCGCGAACTTCGCCACCACCTGGTTCACGCCCCACAGCACGCAGCAGACGAGCACGAGGATCACGGCGAGGGCGTCGAGGCGGGGCTTGCGGTCGGTCATGGCGGGTACTGCGGTGGAGGGACTACGAGGATGACGAGGCGGCCGGAGGGTCCCGGTGCGCGGGCGTGCCGCACGACCACAGCCACGCCGACAGTGTGCCTGCGACCGCGCCGGCCGCATGCGCGAGCGGCACGGTCGCGATGCCGAGTGCATCGCTGAACGGCAAGGTGGCGCGCCACGGCGCTTCGAGCACGACCTTGAGCGCGAGGCCGCACAGCAGCGCCGCGCCGATCGCACGCGCGCGCCGCGTCGTCGCGCGCAGCAGCCACACCGCCGCCACCGCCACACCCGCGTGCAGCACGCCCGACAGGCCGCCGTAGCTCGCGAGCCCGGGTTGCAGCCACAGCGCCGCATGCGTCAGCGGCCAGGCCGCCGCCCATGCCGCGCAGGCTCGCCACGGCAGTCGCGCCGCCACGCCGAGCGCGGCGACCAGCACCGCGCCGAGCGCGTTGACCGCGAGATGCCTCGTGTTGAGATGCACCCAGGCCGCGCTCCACAGCCGCCACGGCTCGGCCAGTGCGCGCGACCGATCCCCGTCGAACAGGTACTCGACGCAGATGTCGGCCAGCTCAAGACCTGGTTTGAGGATCGCGTCGTCCTGATCGGCCGGATGATCCCCCCCAAGGACCTTTACGAAATTCGGCCG
>CAZFET010000081.1:10028-10873 GCA_964517545.1 uncultured Burkholderiaceae bacterium | reverse complement strand
GGCTCGGCCAGTGCGCGCGACGGATCCCAGTCGATCGCGGGCTCGCGGCCGGCACCGGTGACCAGCGCGGGGGCCAGCAGCGCCAGCAGCGCGAAGCCGGCCCACGCCCCGCCGCGCGTCAGCGCCGCACGCGACATCAGGCGGCGCCGCCGAACACCGCCCGCCACAGCGCGAGCACGGCCTCGCGCTGCGCGGCCAGTCGATCGGGCGGCACCTGCGTGGGCTGCTCGTCCAGCCGTGCGCGGTGCTGCGCGCGGCGCAGCTCGCGATACGCATCGGCCGCAGCGGTGCCGATGCCGGCCGGCAGCAGCCCGGCCGCTTCGGCGCGTTGCAGCAGCGCGATGTTGCCGGCGTTGTCGAGCAGCGCGGGGTGCGCGGCGCCGTGCGCGAGCACGAGGTACTGCACCGCGAACTCGACATCGACCATGCCGCCGGCGCTGTGCTTCAGGTCGAACAGGCCGGCTTTCACCGGGCGCGCGGCCCGCAGCTTGTCGCGCATGGCCTGCACCTCGGCGCGCAGCGCGGCCGGGTCGCGGCGCGCGCACAGCACCGCGCGGCGCACGGCCTCGAAGCGTTCGGCCAGCGCCGCCGGCCCGGCGCAGAAGCGCGCGCGCGTGATCGCCTGGTGCTCCCAGGTCCACGCGGTGTTGCTGCCGCGGCCGCGCTGGTAATCGTCGAACGACTTCATCGACGTCACCAGCAGCCCCGAGTTGCCGTTCGGGCGCAGCGCGGTGTCGATGTCGAACAGCTCGCCGGCGGCGGTGCGCAAGGTGAGCCAGGTGATGAGCTTGCGCACGAAGGCGCCGTACACCTCGGCGGCCTTGTACGGGTCGGGCTCGTCGGTG
>CAZFET010000081.1:8871-10018 GCA_964517545.1 uncultured Burkholderiaceae bacterium | reverse complement strand
ACGGCGACCACCGCGGTCTACACTGCGTGCGACTCGCCTGCCCTGCCCGACGCGCTTCCGATCTCCAGCACCGCGCCGTCGACGTCGACCATGCCGCCGAGCTTGCCGTAGGCGATGACGGCCAGCTGCGGCTCGTCGCGATGGCGCTGCTTCAGGTGCTTCCAGGCCCAGCGCAAGGTGACCTCGATCACCGCATCGGCCAGCGCCGACAGGTCGTCGGCCACCTGCTCGACGCTGAGGTCGCCCTCGACGTCGCGCACCAGGGTGCGGAACACCTCGGCGTGGTGCGCGCGGCGCAAGGTGTCGAGCAGCGACTCCTCGCCGGCCTCGCCCGAGCGCTGCCACGCGGCGTGGCGCGCCTCGAGGTCGGCGACCAGCGCGGCGCGCTCGAAGCGGCCGTGCAGCAGCCGCTCGTCGGCCAGCTCGTCAATCACGCCGGGGTGGCGCATCAGGTAGCGCATCGGCCAGCGCGCCAGGCCGAGCAGGCGCAGCAGCCGGTTCTGCACCTCGGGCCGCTCGACCAGCAGCGCGAGATAGCTCTCGCGCCGCAGCAGCGGCTCGACCCAGTCGACGAAGCGCGTGGCCGCGTCCATCGTGCAGCGGCCCGCGGCCACGCCTTCGGCGGCGCGCGCCACCAGCTTGGCCAGGCGCAGCTTGCTGTCGTCGCGCAGCGACTGGATGCGCGCGTTCGCCGCCCACGGGCGCACGCGCTCGGCCAGCGCCGGCGGCAGCTGCTCGACGAAGGCCTCGGCATCGACCGGCAGCGGCGCGGCGCCGCAGGTGCGACAGCCGTTGTGGCCTTGGGCCGACGGCGCCTGCCCGTCGTGCAGCAGCGCGTCGAACTCGGTGGCGACGAACTCGCGCACCTCGCCCAGGCGCTCGAGCAGCTCGCACGCGTCGGCGCTGCACGCGAGGCCCATGCTGGCGGCGATCCAGCCGAGGTCGCCGTCGGCGGTGGGCAGCAGGTGCGTCTGCTGGTCGTCGAGGTACTGGATGCGGTGCTCGACCCGGCGCAGGAACTCGTAGCCCTCGGCCAGCCGCTCGGCGGTGGCCGGCTTCATGAGGCCGCCGGCGGCCAGCCGCCGCAGCGCCTTGTAGGTCGAGCGCGTCCGGATCTCCGGGAACTGGACGCCGCGCGCCACCTGCA
>CAZFET010000081.1:0-8861 GCA_964517545.1 uncultured Burkholderiaceae bacterium | reverse complement strand
CGCTCGGGCCGCCCGGCGGCGCGGCGCTGCGCCTCGTCGCGGATCTTGCGGTGCAGCTGGCGCAGGCGCTCGAACACGCCGTAGTCGAGGTAGCGTCGATAGACGAACGGCGTGACCAGCGCGCGCAGCGCCTGCGCGCGCCCGTTGTCGACGCTGGCGCGCGGCGCCACCACGCGGCTCTTGAGCCAGGCGAAGCGCTCCCACTCGCGGCCCTGCGCGAAGAAGTACTCCTCGAGCATCGCGAGGCTCGCCACCGGCGGGCCCGAGTTGCCGTTGGGCCGCAGCGCGAGATCGACGCGGAACACCTGGCCGTCGTCGGTCACGTCGCCGATCAGCGCGTAGAGGCCCTTGGCCACCTTGGCGAAGTACTCGTGCGCCGAGATCGCATCGGGCCCGGCGGTCTGCCCGTCGTCCTCGTACACGTAGACCAGATCGATGTCGGACGACACGTTGAGCTCGCGCGCGCCGAGCTTGCCCATGCCGACCACCCAGAACTCGATGCGGCGGCCGTCGGCGTCCAGCGGCGCGCCGTGGCGTGCGTCCTGCTCGGCCAGCACGGCGGCCAGCGCCAGCTCGAGCGTGACCTCGGCCAGCTCGGTCATGACGCGCGTGACCTCGGTCATCGGCAGCGCCTGCTCCACGTCGAGCACGGCCAGTCGCTCCAGCACCAGGTGGCGCGCCACGCGCAGCGCGGCGGCGAGCGGCCGGCCGCGCGAGCGCAAGGTGGCGATCAGCGCCTCGATCGTGGCGCGCGCGGGCGGCCCCGGCGGCAGCAGCGCCAGCTCGTCGGCGTAGCGCCGGCGCACCCGCTGCACGAAGCGGCTGTGCTGCGCGCCCGCGCGAAGCTCCTGCCCCTGCGCGGGCGCGATCGGTTCATCCATGAAGCGACCGGTCACGATCGCACCGGAACCTCGCGGTCATGCACGGGCTCTCTGATACATTGATCCGGCCCCGGCGGTCATCGCCCCCGGCCGATCCGGCGTTGCTCCCCACACCCCGCGCGCGTCGGCGTATCCCACCGCTCATGTCCTCCGTCCCGCCCGAAGCCACGCCCGCGACGAGCGGCTGGCGCATCGCCCGCACCGCCGTCCGCTGGACCGGTGCGCTGGTGCTGGCAGCGTGGAGCTTATTGCTGCTCGCGTGGCTGACTCTGCACTGGGGGATTCTGCCGCACATCGACGAGTGGCGGCCGCAGATCGAGCAGCGCGCCAGCGCGGCGCTCGGCGCGACGGTGCGCATCGGCCGCATCGAGGTGCGCTCCGGCGGCTGGGTGCCCGCGCTCGAACTGAAGGACGTGAGCGTGGTCGACGCCAACGGCCGCGAGGCGCTGCGCCTGCCGCGCGTGGCCGCCGCGGTGTCGCCGCAGACCCTGTTCGCGTTCGAGCTGCGCTTCGAGCAGCTGCTGATCGAGGCTCCCGAGCTCGAGGTCCGGCGCGACGCGCTGGGCCGCGTGTTCGTCGCGGGCCTCGAGTTCGGCGGGCCGTCGGCCGGCGACGACGGCC
This sequence comes from uncultured Burkholderiaceae bacterium, assembly GCA_964517545.1. Lineage (GTDB taxonomy): Bacteria > Pseudomonadota > Gammaproteobacteria > Burkholderiales > Burkholderiaceae_C > CAZFET01. Next base: position 7,359 of record CAZFET010000081.1, on the reverse strand, counting down.
GCGCGGCCGACTGGTTCTTCGCGCAGCACGAGTTCGTGATCCGCGGCGGGCGGCTGCGCTGGGTCGACGAGAAGCGCATCACGCCGCCGCTGGAGCTCACCGACGTGCTGCTGGTCGTGCGCAACGGCTTGCGCCGCCACGAGCTGCGCGTCGACGCGACGCCGCCACCCGACTGGGGCGATCGCTTCACCGTCACCGGGCGCTTCACGCAGTCGCTGCTCGCGCGCACGGGCGACTGGCAGCGCTGGAGCGGCACCTTGCACGCCGACCTGCCGCGCGCCGACGTGCGCGAGCTGCGCCGCCACCTCGACCTGCCGTTCGACCTGTACGAAGGTGCGGGCAGCCTGCGCGCGTGGCTCGAGTTCGAGCGCGGCACGCCGCGCGGGGCGACCGTCGACCTCGCGCTGGCCGACGTGTCCTTGCGCCTCGCGCCCGCGCTCGCGCCGCTGGGCTTCGAACGCATCGAAGGCCGGCTCGCGGCGCAGCGCGACGACGAAGGGGTCACCTTGTCGGCCGAGCGCTTCGGCTTTCGCAGCGCCGAGGGGCTGGAGTGGCCGCACGGGCAGGTCACGCTCGGCTGGCGCCAGCACGAAGGCGGGCCGGTGACCGGCGGGCGCCTCGAGGCCGACCGCATCGACCTCGCGCTCGTCGCGGCGGTGGCCGAACGCGTGCCGATCGGCGACGCGCTGCGCGAGCTGCTCGCGGAGCTGGCACCGCGCGGCGTGATCAGCGGCCTCGGCGCCCGCTGGGACGGACCGCTCGATGCGCCCCAGCGCTACGAGGCGCGCGCGAAGCTGCGGGGCCTGAGCCTCGCCGCGAAGCCGTCGACGGAGCCCGGCGGCGTCGGGCGCCCGGGCTTGTCGAACGCCGACCTCGATCTCAGCGCCAACGAGCGCGGCGGCTCCGCGAGCCTGGTCATCCGTGACGGCGCGCTGGAATTCCCCGGCGTGTTCGAGCAGCCGTCGGTGGCGCTCGACAGCTTCGATGCGCAGCTCGGCTGGCGCATCGAGGCGCGTCGCGGCGCCGACGCGGCCGCTCCGCGCATCGAGCTGCAGGTGCGCAACGCGCGCTTCGCCAATGCCGACGCGAAGGGCGAACTCAACGCGACGTGGAGCACCGGCCCGGGGGCGGGACTCGCGCGCGGCGGACGGCTGCCGGGCCAGCTCGACCTGGCGGGCAAGCTCGAACGCGGGCTCGCCGCGAGCACGGCGCGCTACCTGCCGCTCGGCATCCCCGAGCCGGCGCGCCGCTACGTCGAGCGCGCGGTCAAGGGCGGGCAGGTCGCGGCGGCCACCTGCGAGGTCAAGGGCGACCTGTGGGACGTCCCCTTCGACAACGCGAAGCAGGGCGAGTTCCGCATCGCCGGCAAGATGCAGGACGTGTCGTTCGACTACGTGCCCAGCGTCGCGCCGGGCGGCGACGAGCCCGCGTGGGAGTCGCCGTGGCCGGGCTTCACGAAGCTCAGCGGCGACCTGGTGTTCGACCGCGTGTCGATGGAGATCCGCAACGCGAGCGCGCGCCTGTGGGGCTTCGACCTCGTCGGCGTGAACGGCGGCATCCGCGACTTCCTGAACCAGCCCACGCTCGCGCTGGACGGCGGCGGGCGCGGTCCGCTGGCCGACGCGCTGCGCTTCGTGAACGCGACGCCGATCGGCGAGTGGACCGGCGGCGCGCTGGCGCGTGCCAGCGCCAGCGGCAACACCGAGCTGAAGCTCGCGCTGCGCGTGCCGCTGCACGACACCGCGCGCACCACGGTGCAAGGCAGCGTGCAGCTCGCCGGCAACGACGTGCGCCTGCGCCCCGACACGCCCTTGCTGGCCAACGCGCGGGCGCGCGTGGAGTTCTCGCACAAGGGCTTCTCGATCGGCGGCGGCGCGGCGCGCGTGCTCGGCGGCGATGCCACCTTCGACGGCGGCACGCAGCCCGACGGCAGCCTGCGCTTCAGCGGCCAGGGCACGGCCACGGCCGAGGGACTGCGGCGCGCCACCGAGTTCGGCCTGCTGGCGAAGCTCGCGCCGTCGCTGAGCGGGCAGACGCCGTACCGCGTGTCGCTCGCCATCACCAGGGGCCTGCCCGAGATCACGGTCACGAGCAACCTCGTCGGGCTGGCGAGCCACCTGCCCGCGCCGCTGGCCAAGAGCGCCGAGGCGCCGCTGCCGATGCGCTACCAGACCACCTTGGTGGCCGACGCGCCGGCCGGCAGCGTGCGCGACACCTTGCGCATCGAGCTCGGCTCGCTGGTGCAGGCGCAGTACCTGCGCGAGCTGTCGAAGGACGTGCCGACGGTGCTGCGTGGCGGCATCGGCGTGCTCGACGCGATGCCCGTGCCGTCGGCCGGCGTGCAGGCCAGCCTGAACCTCGGCGCGGTCAACGCCGACGCGTGGGAGAGCGTGGCCGACAAGCTGTTCGAGGCCGGCGCGGCCGAGCTCGGCGAAGGCGGCTACGCGCCCACGCAGATCGCGCTGCGCGCGCAGGAGATCGTGGCCGAGTCGCGGCGGCTGACCCGCCTCGTGGCCGGCCTGTCGCTCGCCGACGGCGTCTGGCGCGCCAACCTCGAGGCCGACCAGCTCTCCGGCTACGCCGAGTGGCGGCCCGCCAGGGGTGCCGCCGCCGGCCGCGTGTACGCGCGGCTCGCGCGACTGTCGCTGCCCAAGGCCGAGGCCGAGGGCGTCGAGTCGCTGCTCGACGCCGGCAGCGCCAACGTGCCGGCGCTGGACATCGTGATCGACGACTTCGAGCTGCGCGGCAAGAAGCTCGGCCGCATCGAGATCGAGGCGGCCAGCCGCGGCGACGCGGCGCGCGACGCGCGCGAGTGGCGGCTCTCCCGCCTCGCGATGGTCACGCCCGAGGCACAGCTGAGCGCGAGCGGACAGTGGATCAACACCGCCGCGGCGCGCCGCCGCTCGTCGCTGAACTTCCGCCTCGACCTGGCCGACAGCGGCGCCTTCCTCGAGCGCCTGGGCTTCGGCAAGGCGATGCGCGGCGGCAAGGGCCGCCTCACCGGGCAGGTGGCGTGGAACGGCTCGCCGCTGGCCTTCGACCTCGCGAGCCTGTCGGGCGACGTGAACGTGGCGCTCGACGCGGGCCAGTTCCTCAAGGACGACCCGGGCGCGGCGCGGCTGCTCGGCGTGCTCAACCTGCAGGCGCTGCCGCGCCGGCTGGCGCTGGACTTCCGCGACGTGTTCCAGGAGGGCTTCCCGTTCGACTCGATCACCGGCGACGTGAAGGTCGCGCAGGGCGTGGCGCAGACCAACAACCTGCGCATGCGCGGCGTGCAGGCGGCCGTGCTGATGGAAGGGTCGGCCGACCTGAACCGCGAGACGCAGGACCTGCGCGTGATCGTCGTGCCCGAGATCAACGCCGGCACGGCGTCGCTCGCGTATGCCGTGATCAACCCCGCCGTCGGGCTGGGCACCTTCCTCGCGCAGATGTTCCTGCGCCGGCCGATGATGCAGGCCGGGACGCGCGAGTTCCGCGTCACTGGCTCGTGGGCCGATCCGCAGGTCGCGCGCGTCGAGCGCAAGTTCAGCGACCCGCTGCCCGACGACACCGCCGCCGCGCCGCCGCCGGCGCCGGCGACCCGCACGCCATGAACCGCCGGCCATGAACACTCCGCAGCCCGTGAAGATCGCCGCCGTCCAGATGGTCTCGACGCCCGACGTCGAGCGCAACCTCGCCGCGGCCGCTGCGCGCATCGCCGAGGCCGCCGCGGCGGGCGCGTCGCTGGTCGCGCTGCCGGAGTACTTCTGCCTCGTCGCGCGGCGCGACGACGACAAGCTGGCCATCGCCGAAGCGCCCGGCGACGGCCCGATCCAGCGCTTTCTGGCCGACGCGGCGCGCCGCCACGGCGTGTGGATCGTCGGCGGCACCTTGCCGCTGGCGATCGACGGCGATCCGTCGCACGCGTTCAACAGCTGCGGCGTCTACGCGCCCGACGGCTCGCTCGCCGCGCGCTACGACAAGATGCACCTGTTCCGCTACGACAACGGGCGCGACCGTTTCGACGAGGCGCGCGCGCTGCGCCCCGGCGACGCGCCGGTGGCGCTGCAGTGCGGGGCGCTGCGCGTGGGGCTGTCGGTGTGCTACGACCTGCGTTTCCCCGAGCTGTACCGCGCGCTGATGTCGCCGCCGTGCGACCTCGTGTGCGTGCCGTCGGCCTTCACGCCGACCACCGGCGCGGCGCACTGGGACGTGCTGCTGCGCGCCCGCGCGATCGAGAACCAGTGCTACGTGATCGCGCCGGCGCAGGGCGGCGTGCACGAGAGCGGACGCCGCACGCACGGCCACACGATGATCGTCGACCCGTGGGGCGTGGTGCTGGCCGAGCGCGCCGAAGGCGAAGGCGTGGTGCTGGCCGACGTGGACCGCGCGCGCCTGCAGTCGGTGCGCCAGCAGCTGCCGGCGCTGGAGCACCGGCGGCTGTGAGCCTCGCTCAGGCGCGCAGCGGCGCTGCGGCTGCCGCGCGGCGCGACAGCTCCGAGCCGCGCGCCTCGAGGAACGCGCGCAGGCGCTGCGGGTAGCGCGCCTCGACCGCGTCGCGCACCGACGGCCGCGCGGCCAGCGCCTCGCGCCAGGCGCGGATCGCCGGCGTCGAATCGAACCAGCCGTCCTCGCCGATGCGCTCGAACGCGTCGAAGTAGCGGAACACCGGAGCGAACACCGCGTCGACGATCGACAAGCGCGCGCCCGCGAACCACGGACCCTCGGCGCCGCGCGCCTGCAGCTGCGCCTCGAGGCGCTCGAAGCGCGCCAGCAGCTGCGAACGCCGCGCCGCGAGCGTCGCGGCATCGGGCGCGGTGTAGTACGCCGCGATGCCGTCGAGCACCTGCGAGCCGAACTCCATCCAGCCGCGATGGCGCGCGCGCTCCAGCGGGTCGAGCGGGTGCAGCCGCGGCGCGATCACCTCGTCGAGGTACTCGCAGATCACGGCCGACTCGAAGACCGGCACGCCGTCGGCCAGCAGCACCGGCGTCTTGCCCAGCGGCGAGACGTCGAGGAACCACGCCGGCTTGGCCGCGAGGTCGACGTCGCGCCGCTCGAACGGCACACCCTTCTCGGCCAGCACGATGGCCGCGCGCTGCACGTACGGACACAGCGCGTGGCTGACCAGCACGGGCTTCATGCCGCCAGCCCCTCGGCGACGAGCGCCGCCTTCACGTGCGGGCGCGCCGCCACGCGGGTCTGCCATGCGGCCAGGCGCGGGTACGGCTTCAGGTCGATGCGCAGCGGCTTCGCCCAGCTCACGATCGCGAAGGCATAGGCGTCGGCCACGGTGAAGCGGTCCAGCGCGAGCCACTCGTGCGACGCGAGGTGGCGCTCCATGTCGGCGAAACGCAGCGCGATCTTGTCGCGCGCGGCCTTCACCGTGGAGTCGGCGGTGTCGGCGTGCCAGAGCCAGGGGCTGAACACCTTGTGCAGTTCGGTCGACACGAAGGTCAGCCACTGGTTCACCTCGAGGCGCTGGCGCGCGTCGGCCGGCATCAGCGCACCGCTCGGGTCGAGGCTGCCCACGTACTGCAGCAGCGCGGCGGTCTCGGTGTGGCGCGAGCCGTCGTCGAGTTCGAGCATCGGCACGTAGCCGCGCGGCTGGATCGCGCGCCAGTCGCGGCCGTCGTCGACACGGCCGGCGACGGTGTCGACCTTGTGCAGCTCGAAGGCGAGGCCGGCCTCGCGCAGCGCGATGTGCACGGCCAGCGAGCAGTAGGCGGGGGAGTAGTACAGCTTCATCGGAGGGCTCCGTGTGGCGAAGGGATGCAGCCCAATGTAGGCTTGCATCCGTGCCGATGAAATAGGCGACGAGGCAGTCGATGAATGCACGCGTGCAATCCACGTCCCGGCAGCCGGCGGCGTCCGGGCCCGACGGCCGTTCCGGTGCCGAGGCGCTGCGCCCGGAGGACCTGCAGCTCGTGCTCGCGCTCACGCGCGCGCCGAAGCTCGCCGACGCCGCGGCGCGCCTGGGGGTGGACAGCTCCACCGTCTTCCGCTCGCTGCAGCGCGTGGAGAAGCGGCTCGGCCGGCGCCTGTTCGACCGCGGCCGCGAGGGCTACCGCGCGCACGAACTGGCGCTGCAGCTGGCGATGCACGCCGAGCGCATCGAGGGCGAGCTGGACGCGGCGCGCGCGCAGATCGCCGCCGGCGCCGACCGCGTGGCCGGCCGCGTGCGCATCACCACCACCGACACCTTGCTGTACGGCCTGGTGCTGCCGGCGCTCGACGCGCTGCTCGACCGGCATCCCGAGCTGCGCCTGGAGCTCGACGCGAGCAACGAGCTCGCCAGCCTCGCGCGGCGCGACGCCGACATCGCGCTGCGCGCGACCAAGCGGCCGCCGGAGCACCTGGTGGGCCGGCGCCTGGGCACGATCCGCGTCGCGGTGTACGCGCATCGCCGGCTGCATCGCGCGACGCGCGGGCCGGCCGAGGCCTCGCTCGACGCGCTGGCCGCGCTGCCGTGGGCCGTGCCCGACGACGCGCTGCCCGAGCATCCGTCGGTGCGCTGGCGCAAGCGTCACCTGCCGCGCGTGCTGCCCCGCCTGGAGACGAACTCGATCCTCGGCGTGATGGAGGCGGTGGCCGCCGGCCTCGCGGTCGGCATCGTGCCGCTGTTCCTGGCCGACCGCTACGCCGACGTGCAGCCGCTCACGCCGCCGCTGCCCGAGTGCGAGACCGACCTGTGGCTGCTCGCGCACCGCGAGTCGCGCCACCTGCGTCGCATCGCGCTGGTGGCGCAGGCGCTGGCCGAAGGGGTGCGGCTCGACTGAAGCCGCGGCGCGGGCCGGACGCGATCAGCGCGAGCCGAACATCATCTGCCGCGCGAGCCGCGACTTCGCCGGCTTCAGCGCCTGCAGCGCCGCGAGGCCGAGGCCGCGCGCGACGCCGAGGCCGGGCAGCTTCCAGGTGAAGCTGCGCGCGAGGAAGTCGGTGGCGGCGATCATGGCCCAGCGGTCGGGCGCGCGCGACCACTCCACGCGCCGCAGCGCCGCGTCGAGCTCGTGGGCGTCGCGCAGCGCGAGCACCAGCTCGAAGGCGTCGCGCAGGCCGAGGTTGAGGCCCTGGCCGGCCACCGGATGCAAGGTCTGCGCGGCATTGCCGATCTTCACGGTGCGGCCCTGCACGAGGCTGCGCTCGGCATTGAGGCCGAGCGCGAAGTCCTTCAACGGGCCGAGCTCGGCGATGCGTCCGATCGACGCGGGGAACACGGTGCCGAGCACGATGCGGCGCTGCGCGTCGTCGAGCTCGCGCACCGGGTCGGTCTTGGCGCTGTCGGGCACAGTTTGCTTGAGCACCTTGAAGACGCTGTTCAGGTGCCGGAGCAGCAACCCTTCGGCACGCTGAAGCTCGTAGTCGCGGATGTAGTCGGTC
>CAZFET010000080.1:9579-12235 GCA_964517545.1 uncultured Burkholderiaceae bacterium | reverse complement strand
GGGGCCGAGCTCTTCCAGCGCGAGAACGCGGTGGGCGTGGGCATCAGCCGCGACTTCCTGGTGCCGGTGACGGCCTGAGCCGGCGGCGCGCGTCGCGTCGCCGGCCGCCGTGCCGTGCGCGGCCGCCGCGGTTACACAGTCGCTCGCCGAAGGGCGCGGCCAGGGGTGGACGCCTCCGTGAACTTCTGCGCAAAATCTCCGCCAAGTCGTTCTGCCGCGGGCAACGCCCGGTCCGTCCACGCGGTGCGCCACACCCCCGACACGCGGAGTCCCCATGCTGACCTTCTCGTCCCGCCCGCGCCCGCGCAATCGCCGCGACGGCCGGCCGCGCCAGCCGGCGGGGCTCGCGCCGCTGGCGCCGCCGGTCGATCCGATCCCCGTCGACTCGGTGCTGCCCGAAGAACCCATGTCGGCCGAGCAGCGCGGCTGGCACAACTCGTCGATGGAACTGCGCCGCGGCCTCGAGATCGTCGAGGAAGTCCCGCTGGCCACCTTGCCCGCCGATCTGCGCGATCTGTTCGGGCGGCGCGTCGTCTGACGCGGCCTCGATGGGCCCCGCGCGCATAGCGCGCCATGGGTAGACGCGCATCGCGCGCCAGAGGTGGACGCGCGTAGCGCGTCCGGTGGCCTACGCGCCGCTAGCGACCGCGCTCGGCCGCGACCGCCGAGCCCAGCTCGATCACGGCCAGCGCGTAGTAGCTCGACCAGTTGTAGCGCGTGATCGCGTAGAAGTTGGTCGTGCCCGCCACGTAGCTCGGCGCGGCGTCGCCGTTCTGCAGTTCCACCAGCGCCAGCAGGCCGTCGTGCCCGCGGCCGGCCTCCGACAGCACGGCGCCGCGTTCGGCGCACTGCGCCGCGGTGAAGCTCGGCACGATGTCGGGCACGAGCAGGATCGCGCGGTCGACCACTTCCACCGGCGCCGCCACCTCGTAGTGCGTGGGCATGCCGCGCTGCCAGCCGTGCGCGGCCAGGTACGCGGCGACGCTGCCGATCGCGTCGGCCGGATTGCCGAGCAGGTCGACGCGCCCGTCGCCGTCGAAGTCGACGGCGTGCTTGAGCCACGAACTGGGCATGAACTGCGGCAGGCCGAGCGCGCCGGCGTACGAGCCGGTGAGCACGCGCGGGTCGAACTGCTGCTTCGCGCCCAGCTCGAACAGCGCGGCCAGCTCGTCGCGGAAGAAGGCGCTGCGGTCGCGGCGGCCGGGCGGGAAGTCGAAGGCCAGGGTGGCGAGCGCATCGAGCGCGCGAAAGCCGCCCATCTGGCGGCCGTAGATCGTCTCGACGCCGAGGATGCCGACCACGATCTCCGGCGGCACGCCGTAGCGCTGCTCGGCCTGCGCGAGCCACGACTCGTGCTCGCGCCAGAACGCCGCGCCGGCGCGGATGCGCACGGGCTCGACGAAGCGCGAGCGGTACGCGGCCCCGTTCTTCGCGCTGCCCGCCGGCGGCGGCATGATCGCGCGCGCCACGGCCGGCAGGTAGCGCGCCTGCGCCAGCAGCTCCTGCAGCCATGCCGCGTCGAGGCCCGTGCGCGCGGCCACCTCGTCGGCGAACAGCATCACGTCGTCGCGACGCCCGTACGGCAGCGCCTGCGCGTCGGCGATGCGGGCGCCGGCCTTCTTGCGCGGCGTCGCGTCGGCCGGCGGCGCGACGAGCAGCCAGGAGGCAAGGGCCGCGCACAGGGCTGCCAGTGCGGTCTTCGTCGGAGCGGGCATCGCGCGGATTATCGGCCGCGCAGCGCGCGTGCCCGCAGCGTGAACTCGCGCGACCAGCGCGCCGGCGGACGCGGCGCGGCCGCGCGGCCGTAGCGCCGCGCGTCGAGCGCGATCAGCCAGTCGGCCAGCGCGTCGCCGCCGTCGAGCGCACGCACGCGCCGGGCGAGCTCGACGAGGCTCGCATGCGCGGGCGCGTCGATGCCGCGGCGCGCCAGCGCATGGCGCAGCCGCGTGTTGAAGCGTGTCCACGGGTCCTGACGATGACGGTCCCACCACGCCCACGCCGCACCGGCCACGGCGAGGGCGCTCAGCGCGCCGATCAGCAGCAGCGCGAGGTCCTCCCAGCTCGGGCTCGCGACGCCGAGCCGCTTCAGCAGCTCGAGCTGCTGGCCGCGCGAGTAGTTCAGCACCCACTGGTTCCAGCGGTTGTTCACGGCCTCCCAGCGGCTGCGCAGGTCGGCCAGCAGCGACGCACCCACGACCGCGCTGACCGCGCCGGCCACGAAGCCCGGCTGCGGCGCGAGGTAGCGGCTGGCCTGGATGCGGTCGGGCGCCACCGCGGCCGTCGGGTCGGCGCGCACCCAGCCCGTGCCGGGCTGCCAGAACTCGGCCCAGGCGTGCGCGTGGCTCTGCCGCACGACGTGATAGCCGTCGATCACGATCGGGTCGGCTCCCTGGTAGCCGGTGACCACGCGCGCCGGCACGTCGAGCGCGCGCATCACCACCACGAACGCGGCGGCGAAGTGCTCGCAGAAGCCGGCCTTGCGGTCGAGCCAGAACTCGTCGACGATGCCCCGCGGGTCGTCGTCGCCGTAGGTGCCGGACGGGGGCTGGCCGCGGTGGAGGCGCGAGTGCAGGTAGGCCTTGCCGTCGATCCGATCCAGGCTGCGGTGGAACAGGTTGAGGTCGAGGCCGGCGCGCGACCGTTTCGCACGACCGCC
>CAZFET010000080.1:4773-9569 GCA_964517545.1 uncultured Burkholderiaceae bacterium | reverse complement strand
GTCGTCGTCGCCGTAGGTGCCGGGCGCCAGCGTGTAGCTGAACCCGGCGCCGCGGATGTGCGCGAGCACGGCGTCGGCCAGGGTCGTCGCGTCGGCCCGCGCGAACTGCGGCTGCGCGCGCAGGTCGGCGGCCCACTGCAGGGTGCGCGGGTTGTGCCCGGGCGGCAGCTCGAGGTAGTCCTGCAGCCCGAGCACCGGCTGCGTCGGGCCGTGGCGGAAGCGCGGGTAGGCGATCGCGTTGAGCCGCACCCGCTCGAGCAGCGGGCGCTGCACGATCCACGTCAGGTCGTCGCGCCGGCGCGGCAGGTAGGTCTCGGGGTCGGTCTCGATCCGCGGCGCGTTCGGCGTGGCCTCCAGCAGCGGCAGCATCGGCAGGCGCGACGGCTCCAGGGTCATCTCGTAGGCGAGCGGCGCGCCGCCCACGCGCAGCTCGGCCCGCGGCATCGCCGCCGACGGGAACGCGTTGCCGATCACGGCGCGCCACTCGCGACCGTCGAAGCGGCCGAGCACGGGCCCGCGCCAGTACATGTCACGCGGATGCGGCGCCGGCATGTCGACGAAGCGCACGCGGAAGGCGACGCTGTCGTCGTTGGCGATCTCGGCCATCGCGCCGAGCTGCATCGTGCCGGACAAGCCCGTCTTGGCGATGCTCTCCTGCGGCACGCCCCACAGCGGCCCGATGCGCGGAAAGAGCACGAACAGCAGCACCATCAGCGGCGCGCCGACCAGCGCGGCGCGCGCGGCCTGCGCGCCGGCGCGCGCGATCGGCGGCCGGCCGGCCGGCATGTGCGCGAGCACGAGCGCCGTCATCAGCCCCCACACCGACACCAGCATCGCCGCGGCGATCGCGATCGACTGGCTGTAGAGAAAGTGCGTGAGCACGATGAAGAAGCCGAGGAAGAACACGACGAAGGCGTCGCGCCGCGCGCGCAGCTCGAGCGTCTTGAGCGCCATCAGCACCACGGCCATCGTGATGCCGGCTTCCTTGCCGATCAGCGAGCGGTGCGACCACCAGGTGAGTGCGGCCGCCACCGCGAGCGCGGCCACCAGCCACCAGCGGCCCGGCAGCGGGGCGTTCGCGAGCGCGAGCCGCGCGCGCCACAGCAGCAAGGCCGCGGCGAACGCAATGCACCACGCGGGCAGGTTGGGCACGTGCGGCAGCAAGGTCCACGCGATCACCGCGAGCAGGAACAAGGTGTCGCGTGCGTCGCGCGGCAGGCTGCGCCAGCGCGCGGCGACGTCGACGCTGCCGTTCGCCGTCATCGCGTCACACCCACAGCGCCAGCGCCTCGAGCGCCTGACGCCGATGCGCGTCGCCCGCGTCGGGCGGCAGTTCGCGCCCGGCCACGCGCAGCCCGTAGCGCTCGCCGGCGCGGTCGGCCTGCAGCACCCAGCCGGCCAGCCGCGACAGGCGCGCCTCCAGCGACGACAGCCCGGCCAGCTGGTCGTCGAGCCACAGCTCGCGGCGCGACGCGCCGGCGGTGTCGCGGCTCACCAGCTCGGCGCCCGCGTCGAGCGCGCGCGCCGACTTCTTCCACAGCACCAGCTTGATCGAGTCGCCGCGGCGGTAGCTGCGCACGCCCTCGGTCTCGCCGCCGGGCACGCGCGCGACCGCGGTCGGCTCGCCGGCCACCGCGCGGCCCACCGGCAGTGGCGCGGGCGGCGCCTCCGGCCGTGGATAGACCAGCACGCGCGCGGCGGGCCGCCAGAAGCTCCAGGCGCGAAACAGGCCGAGCGGAAAGCGCGTCTCGATGCGCAGGGTGGGCAGCTCGTGCAGGCCGCGGCGCGCGGGCACGAAGGCCACGTGCGCGCTGGCGTGGCCGCCGGCGACCACGTCGGTCCACGCGAAGCCGGGTGCCTCGCCGTCGTCGCCCGCGTCCTCGACGCGCAGCCCGACGCCGAAGCGCTCGCGCGGCTTCTTCGCGTCGTCGGCCAGCGCGATCTCGATCACCGCCGCGTCGCCGGCGAACACCGGCTGCGGCGTGCGCAGGTGCAAGGTGAGCCCGCGCAGGGTGCCGTGCGTGAGGTGCATCGACACGAAGCCCGCGCCGGCCAGCAGGAAGGTGAGCACGTAGCCGAGGCCGAGCTGGTAGTTGATGGTCGCGATCAGCAGGGTCAGCAAGGTGGCGACGAACAGCAGCCCGGCGCGCGTGGGCACGATGTAGATGTTGCGCTGGGTGAGCGTGATCGTGTCCTGGCGCGGGTGGCGGGCCTGCCACCAGTCGCGCCAGCGGCGGCGCAGGGGGTCGACGAGGCGGACGGTCATGTCGGTCCGATGCTAGGGCAAGCGCCTCGGCGGCCCATCGACGGCCACGTTCGACCCGGCGATGGGAGCGCTCGAAGGCGTCGAACTGCTCAAGTCCCGAGCGCGCCGGCTCACGGCACCGCGATCGACTCGAGCATCGCGCGCACCTGCTCGGCGCGACCGCGGCCGGCGCCGGGCAGCGGCTGCAGGCGGTGCGCGACGGTCTGCACGGCGACGGCCTGCACGTCGTCGGCCGCCACGTAGTCGCGCTGCTCCAGCAACGCACGCGCGCGCGCCGCGCGCAGCCACGCGAGGCCGGCACGCGGGCTCAGGCCTTCGACGAACCAGCGGCCCGAACGGCTGGCCGCGATCAGCGACTGCAGGTAGTCCAGCAGCGCGTCGGACACGTGCACCTCCAGCACCGCGGCCTGCGCCTGCAGCAGCTCGTCCGGCGTCATCACCGGCGCGAGCCGCGCGATGGCGGCGCGGCGGTCCTCGCCGGCCAGCAGCGCGCGTTCGCTGCCGCGGTCGGGATAGCCGAGCGTGATGCACATCAGGAAGCGGTCGAGCTGGCTCTCGGGCAGCGGATAGGTGCCGAGCTGGTCGGTCGGGTTCTGCGTCGCGATCACGAAGAAGGGCTTGGGCAGCGGGCGCGTCTGCCCTTCGACGCTGACCTGCTGCTCCTCCATCGCCTCGAGCAGCGCGCTCTGCGTCTTGGGGCCGGCGCGGTTGATCTCGTCGGCCAGCAGCACCTGGGCGAACACCGGCCCCGGGTGGAACACGAAGGACTCCTTCGACCGCTCCCAGACGCTCACGCCGACCAGGTCGCTCGGCATCAGGTCGGCGGTGAACTGCACGCGCGAGAAGCGCAGGCCCAGCGAGACGGCCAGCGCGTGCGCGAGCGTCGTCTTGCCGACGCCGGGCACGTCCTCGATCAGCAGGTGGCCGCCGGCCAGCAGGCAGGCCACGCAGTCGAGGATCTGCGGGCGTTTGCCGACGATGATCGTGCTAATCTGATCCGTCAGACGGGTGAGTCGGGCCGCGAGGGTCGTGGGGGTCATGCGGCCGATCTTGCCCGAAAGCACGAGACGTCGATGAGCACCGCCTTCTTCAGCCACGCCGATTGCCGCCGTCACGACATGGGGCCCGGCCACCCCGAATGCCCGCAGCGGCTCGACGCCATCGACGATCACCTCATCGCCACCGGGCTCGACGTCGCGCTGGCGCGCCACGAGGCGCCGCTGGTGTCGATGTCCGACGTCGAGCTCGCGCACGCGGCCGCCTACGTCGCCAACCTGAAGGACCTGCTCGAGCAGGTGAGCGCGAGCGGCCGCACGCGCGCGCTCGACCCCGACACCATCGCCTGCGAGCACACCTGGCGCGCCGCGCTGCGCGCCGCCGGCGCGGCGGTGGCCGCCACCGATCTCGTGCTCGACGGCGGCGCCGAGAACGCGTTCTGCTCGGTGCGCCCGCCCGGCCACCACGCCACGCGCGACGAGGCGATGGGCTTCTGCTTCTTCAACAACGTGGCGATCGCCGCGCGCCACGCGCTCGACGTGCGCGGCCTGCAGCGCGTGGCGATCATCGACTTCGACGTGCACCACGGCAACGGCACCGAGGACATCGTCGCCGGCGACGAGCGCATCCTGATGGCCAGCTTCTTCCAGCATCCGCTGTACCCGTACAGCGGCGCGGTGCCCAAGGGCACGAACATGGTCAACCTCCCGGTGCCGCCGTACACGCGCGGCGGCGAGCTGCGCGAGATGATCGAGGCCATGTGGATGCCGCGGCTCGAGGCGTTCCGCCCGCAGATGCTGTTCGTCTCGGCCGGCTTCGACGCGCACCGCGAGGACGAGCTCGGCCAGCTCGGCCTCGTCGAGGCCGACTACGAGTGGATCACCCGCCGCCTGAAGGACGTGGCCGAGCGCCACGCCAGGGGCCGCATCGTCTCGTGCCTCGAGGGCGGCTACAGCCTGTCCGCGCTGGCGCGCAGCGTGGCCGCGCACCTGCGCGTGCTGGCCGGGGTCTGACGAGGACCGGATCGGGCGCCACCGCAGGATGACGCAGCCGCTGTCCAGCCGCGAGCTCGAGACGCTCGCCGACTCTCTGCTCACGCGCACGGCCCTGACCGAGGCGGTCGTGCTGCTCGCGTGCCTCGGGCTCGCATGGCTCGTGGTGCGCCTGCTGCGCGGGCGCGAGCCGAAGCCGGGCTCGATCTGGTTCGGCGACGGCGTGATCGACGGCGTGCTGTTCCCCGTGCTCGCGCTGGCCGCGGCGTGGGCGGCGCGCCGCCTGCTCGACGGCGTGCTGCCGATCGCGGTGTTCCGGCTCGCGCTGCCGATCCTGCTGTCGCTGGTCGTCATCCGGCTCACCGCGCGCGTGCTGCGCGTGGCCTTCCCGCACAACGCGCTGATGCGCGTGACCGAACGCACCGTCTCCTGGATCGCGTGGATCGGCGTGGTGTTGTGGATCACCGGCGTGCTGCCCACCGTGATGGAGGAGCTCGACGGCATCACCGGGCGCGAAGGGGTGATCGTCATCGCTGCCTGCA
>CAZFET010000080.1:0-4763 GCA_964517545.1 uncultured Burkholderiaceae bacterium | reverse complement strand
GACAGCGCGAAGGTGTCGCTGCGCAACCTGATCGAAGGCGCGATCGGCGCGGTGATCGTGATGATCCTCGCGCTGTGGCTGTCGGCGGCCATCGAGGCGCAGCTGCTGCGCGGCGCGACCGACAACCTCAGCCTGCGCAAGATCGCCGCCAACGCCACGCGCGCGATCCTGCTGTTCGTGGGGCTGATGCTCGCGCTGTCGGCCGCGGGCATCGACCTCACCGCGCTGTCGGTGCTGGGCGGCGCGGTCGGCGTGGGCATCGGCTTCGGCCTGCAGAAGCTCGCGGCCAACTACGTCTCGGGCTTCGTCATCCTGGCCGAGCGCTCGCTGCGCATCGGCGACATGGTGAAGGTCGACAACTTCGAGGGCCGCATCACCGACATCAACACGCGCTTCACGGTGATCCGCGCGCTGAGCGGGCGCGAGTCGATCGTGCCCAACGAGCTGCTGATCACGCAGCGCGTCGAGAACGCGTCGCTGGCCGACCGCAACCTGCTGCTCAACACCCAGGTGTCGGTGGCCTACGGCACCGACCTCGACGCGCTGTTCCCCGAGCTGCTCGCGGCCGTCACCACGGTGCCGCGCGTGCTGTCCGAGCCGGCGCCGGCGGTGCAGCTCGCCGCCTTCGGCGCCGACGGGCTGGAGCTGGCCGTGCTGTTCTGGATCGGCGACCCCGAGAACGGACAGGGCAACGTGCGCTCGGAGGTCAACCTGGCAGTGCTGCGCTGCCTGAACCGCCTCGGCATCGAGATCCCGTACCCGCAGCGCGTGGTGCACACGCGCCCGGCACGCGACGCGTAGGGCGACGCCGCGCCCGCGTGTCGGGCCCTGCCGACAGCGCATGCTCGGTTTCCCGAGGTGCGGCTGCGCCGGCCGAACTTCGCGCCGCCGCCACGATCCACCGGCGCGTGAAGTCGCTGCTCGTGCTGTCGGCGGGGATCGACCGCATCAATCGTTTCGTCGGCCGCGGCACCGTGTGGCTGATCCTGCTGTCGGTGCTCGTCAGCGCCGGCAATGCCGTCGTGCGCAAGGCGTTCGGCATCAGCTCCAACGCCTGGCTCGAAGCCCAGTGGTACCTGTTCGCCGCGGCATTCCTCGGCTGCGCCGGCTACGTGCTGCTGGTCGACGAGCACGTGCGCATCGACGCGCTGTCGCAGCGCTTCGCGCCGCGCGTGCGCGTGTGGATCGACATCGTCGCGCTGGCCGCCTGCGTGCTGCCGCTGACGGCGATCGTCGGCACGATCGGCTGGGAGCTGTTCGCGCGCGCCTGGACCAGCGGCGAGATGTCGAGCAACACCGGCGGCCTCGTGCGCTGGCCGGTCTACCTGTGCATCCCCGTGGGCATGGCGCTGCTGGGGCTGCAGGCGCTGAGCGAGCTGATCAAGCGCGTCGCGCACCTGCGCGGCCTGCGCGAGCGGCCGTCGCTGCGCGAGGAGGACCTGCCGCCGTTCATGCCGGACCCGCCGGCGGGGACGCGCTGAGATGGAGTGGCTCGCAGCCCATCTCGCGCCGGTGATGTTCGCGTCGCTGGCGCTGTTCCTGATGAGCGGCATGCCGGTCGCGTTCGGCCTGGCGGCCTGCGGTCTCGCGTTCGCGTTCATCGGCATCGAGCTCGGCCTGCTGCCGCCGGCGCTGCTGCAGGCGCTGCCGCTGCGGCTGTACGGGATCATGTCGAACGAGACCCTGCTGGCGGTGCCGTTCTTCACCTTCATGGGCCTCGTGCTGCAGCGCTCGGGCATGGCCGAGGACCTGCTGCAGACCATCGGCCAGGTGTTCGGGCGGCTGCGCGGCGGGCTCGCCATCGCGGTGATCCTGGTGGGCGCGCTGCTGGCGGCCACCACCGGCGTGGTGGCCGCCTCGGTCATCTCGATGGGGCTCATCTCGCTGCCCATCATGCTGCGCTACGGCTACCACCGCCGTCTGGCCAGCGGCGTGATCGCGGCATCGGGCAGCCTCGCGCAGGTGGTGCCGCCGTCGCTCGTGCTCATCGTCATGGCCGACCAGCTCGGCCGCAGCGTCGGCGAGATGTACGCCGCCGCGCTGGCGCCGGCCGGCCTGCTGATCGCGCTGTACCTGCTGTTCATCGTCGGGGCCGCGCTGCTGTTCCCGCGCTGGCTGCCGGCGCTGCCGCCCGAGGCGCGCGACTTCAGCGAGCCGAACGGCGCGAGCGGGCTGCGCTCGCTGGCCGTGCTGGCGGCGCTGGCCGCCGTCGCCGGCTGGCTGCTCACCGGCTCGTACCCGACGCTGCTGCAGGCCATCGGCCGCACGGCACCGCCGCCGCCCGACGAGGTGCTGCTGGTCGGGCTGGCCGGTGCCGTGCTCACGGCCTTCTTCGCCGCGCTGCTCGACCGGCTGCTCGGGCTCGGCTGGCTGTCGACCATCGCGCGGCGCGTGGCCTTCGTGCTGATCCCGCCGCTGATCCTGATCTTCCTGGTGCTCGGCACGATCTTCGTCGGCATCGCCACCCCCACCGAAGGCGGCGCGATGGGCGCCGTGGGCGCGCTGCTGCTCGCGGCCGCGCGCCGGCGGCTCACCTTCGCGCAGACCGGCCAGGCGCTGCTGGCCACCACCAAGCTGAGCTGCTTCGTGCTGTTCGTGCTGATCGGCGCCACCGTCTTCAGCCTCACGTTCCAGGGCATCGACGGCAACCGCTGGGTCGAGCACCTGTTCGACCAGCTGCCCGGCGGGCGCACCGGCTTCCTCGTGTTCGTGACGGTGCTGATCTTCCTGCTCGGCTTCTTCCTCGACTTCTTCGAGATCGCCTTCATCCTGCTGCCGCTGCTCGCGCCGATCGCCGACAAGCTCGGCATCGACCTCATCTGGTTCGGCGTGCTGGTCGGGCTGAACCTGCAGACCTCGTTCCTCACGCCGCCGTTCGGCTTCGCGCTGTTCTACCTGCGCGGCGTCGCACCGAACGAGGACCGGTACGACGCGGCGACCGGCCGGCTGGTGCCGCGCATCCGCACGGGCGACATCTACCGCGGCGTGCTGCCGTTCGTCGCCATCAACGCGCTGGTGACGGCGCTGATCATCGCGTACCCGCAGCTGGTGCTGCGCGACAGCGCACCCGCGCCCGGCGCGGCGCAGCCCGATCCGGCGCAGCTGCTGCTCGAGCAGTTCGAGCGCGACCGCCAGCGCTGACGAGCGCTGCGGGAACGACGGCGCCTCGATCGCCGTCGTGACGAGACCTCGATCACTTCACCGCGGACGCCTCAGCGTCCGCCGAACGCGCGCGGCGGCAGGCTCTTCAGGTACAGGTGCAGCGCGCCGAGGTCGACGTCGCTCATCGCGCGCAGCGACTCGAACGGCATCACCGCGATGCCGCTGCCGTCGGGGCGCTTGCCGCTGCGCATCATGGCCATGAACGCGGCGGCGTCGGCGTAGCGCGCCATCGCGCTGCCGTCGCCCGGCGTCAGGTTGGCAGCGGCCGGCCAGGCGGGCGGGCCGCCGGGGATCTTGCCGCCCGACAGCTGCTCGCCGTGGCAGCCGAGGCACAGGTTGGCGACGTACTTCCCGTGCTCGAGCGTCAGCCCCTCGGGCACCGGCAGCTGCGGCGGCCGCGTGTGGTCGATCTTCTCGGCCGCGTCCTTCACCACGCCCAGCGCATACGCCACTCGCACCGGCACCGGCAGGCGCACGACCGCTGCGCTGCCGTCGACCGCCGGCAGCTGCCGCACGTAGGCGACGATCGACGCGAGGTCCGCGTCGGTGAAGCGGTTGTAGTCCTCGCTGGGCATCACCATCAGCGGCCGGCCGTCGGGCTTGACGCCGTGGCGGATGGCGCGCACCCAGTCGACCGGCTGGTAGTCGCGCGTGGCGCTGCGGCTGCCCGGCGCGATCTGCGGGCCGGCGACGAGCAGCGAGCCGTCGTCGACGAAGGTGCGGCCGGCGCCGTCGGCGCCGTGGCAGTCGACGCAGCCGCGCGAGGCGTACAGGTAGCGGCCGCGCGCGACGCCCGAGGCCGCGTCGCGGTAGGCGAGGGGCCGCACGTCCAGCGCCACGTGGCGCGCGGCCGTGCGCGCGGCCAGCAGCAGGCCGAGGGCCAAGGCCGCGCCGGCCAGCACGGCCAGCGAGGCCACGGCGATGCCGCCGCGGCGGATCCAGCGATTCATGGCAGGAAGGTCCTCTCGATGGGCACGGCGGCGCCGCCCCGCTGCACTGCTGTCCGGCATACGGCGCGGGCGACCGCGCGGATGCGCAGGCGCGCTGCGGCGCGGCCCGGCACTACGCCGCGCCGAGCTGCTTCATCAGGCCGAGCGCGTCTTCCTCGCGCCAGTACTCCACCAGCCGGCCGTCGCGCACGCGCGCGATCAGGATGCCCGGCACCTTGACGCGACGCCCGGTCGGCGCGACGCCGCCGAGCTCGCCCACGTGGTCGGCCTCGAACACGTAGCGCAGCACGACGCGGTCGCCCTCGGCGATCACGTCGTCCACGCGCACGCTGGGGCGGCTGAACACGCGCGCCATCCAGCCGACGAGCTGGCGCACGGCGCTCGCGTCGGCGGGCCGGCCCGCGCTGGCGAAGGGGTGTGCGCGCAGGTCGTCGGCCACCAGCGCGGCGACCGCCGGCACGTCGAAGCGGCCGAAGGCGGCCTCGATGAAGCGTTGCGCGATGGTCTTGGCGTCGGGCATGTCGGTCTCCTCGGCAGCGAAGCGCCGCCGCCCGCGAGGAGCGGGCAGCGGCCGGGGGATGTGACGGCGGGCCGGGCGCGGCTTGTATGTTCAGCCCAGATCAGCCCGGTAGAGTCTGAACGCCGATGAGG
>CAZFET010000079.1:11910-12474 GCA_964517545.1 uncultured Burkholderiaceae bacterium | reverse complement strand
CTTTCGCCACTACCCCCTCAAGATAGCGTGTCTACCAATTTCACCACGTCGGCATGGGGCGGTCGTCGCCGCGATCTGCTCCGGCTCGCGTGAGGGATTGGCTTGCCGGACAACGCGCGAGTTTAAACCGAATCGAGCGCCGTTCCCTGATCGCGCGCAAGTCTTTCGACGCGTGCGCGAGGGGCACGAGCGGCTCGTCGTCATCGTCGGCGCCGCCCGCGCGGACGACGCCGAAGCCGACTCACTTGGTCGGGATCGCGGCCGCTCCCGACGCCGGCGATTCGGCCGGCACCACCGCGGCCGGCACCACCGCGGCCGGCACCACCGCGGCCGGCGCGCTCGCCGCGCCGGGCACGAGCGCCGCGCCGGAGGCCGGCGCCGAGGCGGCACCCTGCGCGGCCGCCGGACGGTCGAGCACGCTGCCGCCGGGGGCGGCCGTGCCTTGCGTCGACAGGTAGGCCAGCGCGAGCGTGCACACGAAGAACACCGTCGCGCACACCGCCGTCGAGCGCGACAGGAAGTTCGCGCTGCCGGTCGCGCCGAACAGGCTGCCCGAGGCGCCGC
>CAZFET010000079.1:6979-11900 GCA_964517545.1 uncultured Burkholderiaceae bacterium | reverse complement strand
GGTCAGCGCGTAGGCGAGGCCGTTGCCGTAATTGATCGCGGTCAGCAACTGCACGCCGAGCACGATGTTCCAGAGCATTTGCATGGTCTTCTCGATCTCCAGTGAACCTTGGGTGCGCGGGCGGTCAGCCGGCTGCGCGCACGATGGCGACGAAGTCGGCCGCCTTCAGCGAGGCCCCGCCGACGAGCGCGCCGTCGATGTCGGGTTGCGCGAACAGCTCGCGCGCGTTGTCGGGCTTGACGCTGCCGCCGTACAGCAGCCGCATCGCGTCGGCGCGCGGCGACGCGGCGCGCAGCTGCGCCCGCAGCAGCGCGTGCACCTCCTGCGCCTGCGCCGGCGTCGCGGTCCGGCCGGTGCCGATGGCCCACACCGGCTCGTAGGCGACGACGATCTCGCCCACGCAGTGCGCCAGCGCGTGGATCACCGCCGAGAGCTGGCGCTTGACCACGTGCTCGGTCTCGCCGGCCTCGCGCTGCGCGAGCGTCTCGCCGACGCAGACGACCGGCGTGATGCCGCGCGCGAGCGCGGCCTTGGCCTTCTCGGCCACCACCGTGTCGCTCTCCGCGTGGTACTGCCGGCGCTCGGAGTGGCCGACGATGACCCAGCGGCAGCCGAACTCGTGCAGCATCGCCGCCGACACCTCGCCGGTGTAGGCGCCCTGCTCGTGCTGCGACACGTCCTGCGCGCCCCAGCCCACGCCGCTGGCGGCGAGCGCCACCGCGGTCTCGGACAGGTACGGGAACGGCACGCACACGGCCACGTCGGCGCCGTACGGCCGCGCCTGCAGGATGCCCTCGAGCAGCTCGGCGTTGGCCTTGTGGCTGCCGTGCATCTTCCAGTTGCCGACCACCAGCTTGCGTCGCGTCGTCGTCATCGTGTTCACCAGGTCAGGACGATCTTGCCCACGTGCGTGCCCGACTCCATCAGCGCGTGGGCCTGGGCGGCCTGCTCGGCCGGGAAGGTGCGGTGGACCACCGGCTTGATGCGGCCAGCCTCGATCAGCGGCCACACGCGCTCGCGCAGCTCGCGCGCCAGCCGCGCCTTGTACGCCACCGGCCGCGGACGCAAGGTCGAGCCGGTGATCGCGATGCGCTTGCGCAGCAGCAGCCCGGCGTCGAACGCGCTCTTGGTGCCGCCTTGCACCGCGATCACCGCCAGCCGGCCGTCATCGGCCAGGCACTCGACCTCGCGGCCGACGTAGTCGCCGGCCACCATGTCGAGCACGACGTTCACGCCGCGACCGTCGGTCAGGCGCACCGCCTCGGCCGCGAAGTCGTGCGTGCGGTAGTTGATGGCCGCGTCGGCGCCGAGCGCGACGCAGGCGGCGCACTTGTCGTCGCTGCCGGCCGTCACGATCACCTTCGAGCCGAGCGCCCGGGCGAGCTGAATCGCCGCGACGCCGATGCCGCTGGAGCCGCCTTGCACCAGCAGGGTCTCGCCCGGTTGCAGGCGCGCGATGTCGAACACGTTCTGCCAGACGGTGAAGTAGGTCTCGGGCAGGCTGGCCGCCTCGACGTCCGACAGGCCCGCCGGCACCGGCAGCAGCTGGCCGACCGGCGCCACGCAGCGCTCGGCGTAGCCGCCGCCGGCCACCAGCGCGCACACGCGGTCGCCGAGGCGAAAGCCGGCCGCCGCGAGCAGCGCCTCGTCGCCGGCCTCGAGCGTGCCGGCGATCTCGAGCCCGGGCAGGTCGGACACGCCCGGCGGCATCGGGTACAGGCCCTTGCGCTGCAGCACGTCGGGGCGGTTCACCCCCGAGGTGCTCAGGCGGACGAGCTCTTTGTCCGCGCTGGGCATGGGGTCGGGCCGCGTGGGCGGCTGCAGCACCTCGGGCGGGCCGAAGCGCGCGATCTCGATCGCCTTCATCGGCGCGCCGCCCCGCCCTTACTGCTGCTGTTGCTGCTGCTGCGCCATCTCGTCGGCCGAGGCTTCGGCCGGCTGCTGGTCGCGCGGCGCCTGCTCGCGGCGCTCGCGCGGCGGGCGATCACCACGCGGCGGGCGATCGCCACGCGGCTCGCGGGGTTCGCGCTGCGGCTCCTCGTAGCCCTCGGGCTTGTCGAGCAGCGCCTTCAGCGACAGCTTCACGCGGCCCTTGTCGTCGGTCTCGAGCACCTTGACCTTGACCACCTGGCCTTCCTTCAGGAAGTCGGTGACCTTCTCGACGCGCTGGTGCGCGATCTGGCTGATGTGCAGCAGGCCGTCCTTGCCGGGCAGCAGGTTCACGAGCGCGCCGAACTCGAGGATCTTGGTGATCGGGCCTTCGTAGACCTTGCCCACCTCGACCTCGGCGGTCAGCTCCTCGATCCTCTTCCTGGCGAGCATCGCGCGATCGCCGTCGGTCGAGGCGATCGTGATCGTGCCGTCCTCGGCGATGTCGATCTGCGTGCCGGTCTCCTCGGTCAGCGCGCGGATGGTCGCGCCGCCCTTGCCGATCACGTCGCGGATCTTCTCCGGGTTGATCTTCATCGTGTACAGGCGCGGCGCGTACTGCGAGATGTCGGTCTTCGCGCCGCCGAGCGCCTCGACCATCTTGCCGAGGATGTGCAGCCGCGCCTCCTTGGCCTGCGCCAGCGCGACCTGCATGATCTCCTTGGTGATGCCCTGGATCTTGATGTCCATCTGCAGGGCCGTGACGCCGGTGGTGGTGCCGGCGACCTTGAAGTCCATGTCGCCGAGGTGGTCCTCGTCGCCGAGGATGTCGGTCAGCACCGCGAAGCGGTTGCCTTCCTTGATGAGGCCCATCGCGATGCCGGCGACGTGCGCCTTCATCGGCACGCCGGCGTCCATCAGCGCGATGCAGCCGCCGCACACCGAGGCCATCGACGACGAGCCGTTGCTCTCGGTGATCTCCGAGACCACGCGGATCGAGTACGGGAACTCCTCCTTGCTCGGCAGGCATGCCACCAGCGCGCGCTTGGCCAGGCGCCCGTGGCCGATCTCGCGGCGCTTCGGGCTGCCCACGCGGCCGGTCTCGCCGGTGGCGAACGGCGGCATGTTGTAGTGGAGCATGAAGCGCTCCTCGAACTCGCCGGCCAGCGCGTCGATGCGCTGGGCGTCGCGTTCGGTGCCGAGCGTCGCCGCCACCAGCGCCTGCGTCTCGCCGCGCGTGAACAACGCCGAGCCGTGCGCACGCGGCAGCACGCCGGCGCGGATCTCGATCGGGCGCACGGTGCGCGTGTCGCGGCCGTCGATGCGCGGCTCGCCCGAGAGGATCTGGCCGCGCACGATGCGCGACTCGATGTCGAACAGCAGGCCCTCGAGCTTCACCTCGTCGAAATCGACGCCTTCGGCCGCCAGCGCGGCCTTCACCTGCGCGTAGGCCTCGCGGCAGGCCTGCGTGCGCGCCTGCTTGCTGCGGATCTGGTAGGCCGCGCGCAGCGCCGGCTCGGCCAGCGCGTCGACCTTGGCGATGAACGCCTCGTCCTTGGCCGGCGGCGTCCAGTCCCACTCGGGCTTGCCGGCCTCGCGCACCAGCTCGTGGATCGCCTCGATCGCGACCTTGCCCTGCTCGTGGCCGAAGACCACCGCGCCGAGCATCACGTCCTCGGGGAGCTGGTCGGCCTCGGACTCGACCATCAGCACGGCCGACTCGGTGCCGGCGACCACGAGGTCGAGCTTGCTGCGCGTGAGGTCGGTCTTGCCGGGGTTCAGCACGTACTCGCCGTCGATGTAGCCGACGCGCGCCGCGCCGATCGGGCCGTTGAACGGGATGCCCGAGATCGCCAGCGCGGCCGAGGTGCCGATCAGCGCGGCGATATCGGCCTGCACCTCGGGGTTGAGGCTCAGCACGTGCACGACGACCTGCACCTCGTTGAAGAAGCCGTCCGGGAACAGCGGGCGGATCGGGCGGTCGATCAGGCGCGAGGTCAGGGTCTCGAGCTCGCTCGGGCGACCCTCGCGCTTGAAGAAGCTGCCCGGGATCTTGCCGGCGGCGTAGGTCTTCTCGATGTAGTCGACGGTCAGCGGGAAGAAGTCCTGACCCGCCTTGGCGGTCTTGGCCGCCACCACGGTGGCGAGCACCACGGTGTCGTCGATGTTGACCAGCACGGCGCCGCTGGCCTGGCGGGCGATCTCGCCCGTCTCCATCGTGACGGTGTGCGGGCCCCACTGGAACGTCTTGGTGACCTTGTTGAACATGCTCATGCGGATGTCTCCGGTTGCGGTTCGGCGCGCTCGGGGCGGCGCCGGTGGCCCGGAGCGGCGGCGGTGCGGCGGGATGCCATTCCAGCGAGGTTGGCGGCGGCCGCCTGGGCCCTCAGCCTCGCTGGAATGACATGAGCAGCGCCGTCGAAGCCTCGCTCCATGGACACGGAGCCTGTGCTGGTGCGACCAGACAGGCTCCGCTTCACGTCGTGTGCCGGCTTACTTGCGCAGACCCAGCTTCTGGATCAGCGCGGTGTAGCGGTCGGCGTCCTTGTCCTTCAGGTAGGCCAGCAGGCGCTTGCGCTGGTTGACCAGCTTCAGCAGGCCGCGGCGTCCGTGGTGGTCCTTCAGGTGCGTCTTGAAGTGCGGGGTCAGCTCGTTGATGCGGGCGGTCAGCAGGGCCACCTGCACTTCGGGAGAACCGGTGTCGCTCGCGGCGCGGGCGTTGGCCTTGATGATCTCGGCCTTGTCGATGTCGGCAACTGCCATGGTCTCGATGTCCGTGGTGCGGAACCCGGTCGGCCACGTCAGGCGGCAGGCGGGTTCCGGGGTTTCACTTGCGATCGCGGGTGGAACCGACCCGCGTCGTGCTGGGATCGCCGTGCCGATGGCGGCGCGACGAGCGACGGATTATAGGCGAAGGCCCTTCGCCAGCCGGCGCGCGCCCTCGGTGAGCCGGTCGAGGTCGCGCGAGGCGAAGCACCAGCGCAGCCAGCCCTCGGCCTCGGGGCCGAAGGCGACGCCCGGCGCGAGTCCCAGGCCAGCCTCGGCCACCAGC
>CAZFET010000079.1:0-6969 GCA_964517545.1 uncultured Burkholderiaceae bacterium | reverse complement strand
GAGCGAATCGGTCTCGCCGTCGACGCGCAGGAACAGGTACATGCCGCCCGGCGGCGGCGCGCTGGTCACGCCCGGCAGCGCGGCGAGTTCGCCGGCCAGACGGTCGCGGCACGCCTTCAGGTGCGCCACCAGCGGCGGCACGCTCGCGTCGGCGCCGGCCAGGGCCGCGAGCGCGCCGCGCTGCACGAACACTGGGGCGCAGGACGTGTTGAACTCGATCAGCTTGCCGAACTCGTCGGCCGCGCCGGACGGGCCCACCAGCCAGCCGAGCCGCCAGCCGGTCATCAGGAAGCTCTTGCTGAAGCTGTGCGCGACCACGAGCCGGTCGTCGGGCTCGGCGATGTCGAGGAAGCTCGGCGCGCACGCGCCGTCGGCGCCGTCGAAGTACAGGCGCTCGTACACCTCGTCGGCCACGATCCACGTGCCGGTGCGCCGGCAGTGTTCGAGCAGGGCCCGCTGCTCGTCGCGCGCGAGGGTCCAGCCGGTCGGGTTGTTCGGCGCGTTGAGCAGCAGCACGCGCGTGCGGTGCGTCACCGCGTCGAGCAGCCGCTGCAGGTCGAGGCGGAACGCGCCGTCGCGCACCACCAGCGGCACGCGCACGACGCGCGCGCCGAGGATCGCCGGCTGCGCCGTGAGGTTGGGCCACACCGGCACCACGGCGACCACTTCGTCGCCGGCGTCGAGCAGCGCCTGCATCGCGATCATCAGCGCGTTCACGCCGCCGGACGTGACGGCGACGCGGGCGGCGTCCACCGGCCGGTGCAGGCCGCTCGTGTAGGCGGCGATCGCCTCGCGCAGTTCGGGCAGGCCGAGGTTGTGCGCGTAGAAGGTCTCGCCGGCCGCGAGCGACGCCGCGGCGGCCTCGCGCACCGGCGCCGGCGTGACCTCGTCGCTCTCGCCGAACCAGAAGGCGAGCACGTCGTCGCGGCCGATGGCGGCGTTGGCGACCTCGCGGATCCTCGACGCCGGGAGGCGCCGGATGGTGTCGCGCACCAGGCTGTCGCGGCTCACGGCGCCGGCCTTTCCATGCGGCACTGATGCGCCTGCTCCACGCGCGCGGCCGGCAGCACGCGCAGGGTGCGGAAGCCGAAGCCGGAGCCTTCGGTGTCGAAGCGCACGCCCGGCGCGCCGGCGCGGTCCATCACGCTGACCACCAGCGGCGCCACGAACTGGTGGTCCGCCGCGCGCATGACGCCCGAGGCGAAGCCGCCGAAGGCGCGCGAGTCGAGCTCGCGGCCCTCGAGCGCGCGCGCGACGTCCGCCGCCTCGGTGCTGCGCGCGGCCTCGATGGCGGCGACGAGCATCTCGATCATGGCCTGCATGCGCGCGTGCAGGTAGTCGTCGCGCGGGTCGGGAAAGCGTGCGCGGAAGGCCTGCACGAAGCGGTCGGACGCCTCGCCGCCCATGTTCGGATGCCACTCGGCCACCGCGACGACGCGGCCCACGCCGGCCTCGCCGATGGCCGCCGGCGCGCCGAGCGCGTTGCCGTAGAACGTGTAGAAGCTCCCGTCGAGCCCGACCTCGCGCGCGGCGCGCACGAGCAAGGTGAGATCGTTGCCCCAGTTGCCCGTGAGCACCGCCTGCGCGCCGCTGGCCTTGATCTTGTTGGCGTACGGCAGGAAGTCCTTGACCCGGCCCACCGGGTGCAGCTCCTCGCCGACGATCTGGATGTCCGGGCGCGCGGCCGCGAGCATCTCGCGCGCCTTGCGCAGCACGTGCTGGCCGAAGCTGTAGTCCTGCCCGATGAGGTACAGGCGCTTGAGCGCGCGGTCCTCGCGCAGCACGTCGACCAGCGCGGCCAGGCGCATGTCGGCGTGAGCGTCGAAGCGGAAGTGCCAGAAGCTGCAGCGCTCGTTGGTCAGCGAGGGCTCGACGGCCGAGTAGTTGAGGAACAGCGCGCGGCGCCTGGGCTCGCGCTCGTTGTGCTTGTTCAGCGCGTCGATCAGCGCGGCGGCCACGGCCGAGCTGTTGCCCTGCAGCACGAAGCCGATGCGCGCGTCGAGCGCGCCGCGCAGGGTCGACAGCGCCTCCTCGGTGGCGCCCTTGCTGTCGAAGCGCACGAGCTCGAGCGGCCGCGCACCGCCGGGCAGGCGCACGCCGCCGCGCGCGTTGACGCGCTCGACGGCCCACAGCAGGTTGCGGAACACGGCCTCGCCGGCGTTGGCGAACGGGCCCGACAGCCCTTCGATCAACGCCAGACGGATGGGCTCGGCGGCGCGCGCCGCCAGGGGCGCGAGCAGCGGCAGCGTGGACAGTGCGGTGACGAGTCGTCGTCTCGATGGATTCATGTCAGCGATGAACGGGGTGCCGCTCGATCCTCTCGTTCGACGCGGAGGGAGCGCCACGTGGGTGGAGCGCTGGGCGGGCATGCGATGCCGCCGTCGCGCGAGAGCCCGGATTGTGTCCGAAGGATCGGCGATGTCTCTCGTGCGCGTGACCTCTCGTGCGCGTGACCGGCCGTGCGTCCGTCGCGAGCGCCCGGTGTCGAGCTGCTCGCGCAGCGTCACCTCGCCGGGCGGGATCGACCAGGTCGCGTCGCCTGCGAACCGCGCTGCGCGCGCTCAGGCCGCCTCGATCTGATCGAGCGGCCAGCGCGGGCGCACGTCGAAGCCGTAGTCGCGCCCGGCGGCGGCGAGGCCGGCGCCGAGCCGCATCGCCGCGGCCAGGGCGATCATGGCGCCGTTGTCGGTGCACAGCGACGGCTCCGGGTAGTGCACGCGGATGCCGCGCTGCTCGCAGGCGGCATCGAGCTGGCGACGCAGCTCGCGGTTCGCGCCGACCCCGCCGGCCACCACGAGCCGCCGCATGCCCGTCTCGCGCAGCGCGCGCAGCGACTTCTTCACGAGCACCTCGACGATCGCGGCCTGCGTGCTCGCGGCGAGATCGGCGAGGTCCTGCTCGCAGACGTTGCTGCGGCGTTCGAGCTGCACGCGCACGGCCGTCTTCAGCCCGGCGAACGAGAAGTCGAGGTTGCCGCTGGCGAGCAGCGGACGCGGCAGGTCGAACGCTTCGGCGTCGCCCATCTCGGCCAGCCGCGCCAGCGCCGGCCCGCCGGGATAGCCGAGGCCGATGAGCTTGGCCGTCTTGTCGAAGGCCTCGCCGGCCGCGTCGTCGATGGTCTCGCCCAGCAGCTCGTAGCGGCCGACGCCTTCCACGCGCATGAGCTGCGTGTGCCCGCCCGACACGAGCAGCGCGACGAAGGGGAACTGCGGCGGATCGGCCGACAGGAACGGCGACAGCAGGTGGCCTTCGAGGTGATGCACGCCCAGCACCGGCCGCTCGAGCGCTGCCGCGAGCGCGCACGCCGCACCGGCTCCGACGAGCAGCGCGCCGGCGAGTCCGGGCCCGCGGGTGTAGGCCACGACGTCGACCGTCGCGAGCGATGCACCCGCCGCGTCCAGCACGTCCCGCGTCAGCGGCAGCAGACGACGGATGTGATCGCGCGACGCGAGTTCGGGCACCACGCCGCCGTAGTCTCGATGCATGGCCGCCTGCGTGTGCAGCGCCTGCGCCAGCAGGCGCGGGAGGCGCTGCGGCCCTGCCTCGACCAGTGCGACGCCGGTCTCGTCGCACGAGGATTCGATGCCCAGCACTCTCATTTTCGTCAGTGTAGCCAGACGTTTCTGGTCGCCCGCACGTATCCGCCTGTGACGCCGGGCCGCGCGGCTTGCAACTCGACACAAGGTCGTGCCGGACCCCCGGGTAAACCGCGGCGGATTCCACTTCCCGCGCCGGGCCCCCGGCCGTAATCTGACGACCAAATCTGCGACGCGGCCAAGGGAGGCCGCCTCGCCACACCAAGAGGCGTTGGGACCATGAAGCAATACAAGCTCACTGCCTGGCCGGACCTGCCGGCGCCGTATCACCGCACCGCGTACCGCCGCATGCTGTGCGACATGTCGCACCGCTTCGTTTCGATGCAGCACCTCGTCTCGGTCAGCGGCATCGGCCGCCAGGAGGTGCGCGCGTTCCTGTCGATGCTCGAGGAGCGCGGGCTGCTCAGCGAGCGCGAGCAGCGCGAGGCCGACTCCCTCTTCGATTCGCTGCGGCCGCTGGGCGGCTGGATCTACCGCGCGCTCACCACCGAGATCGGCCCGCGCCGCTAGAGGCCTTCGGCCAGGAGGACACCGCCGGGACGCCGCCGCACCGGGCCCGTCGCGGCACGCTGCTTGCAAGCCACTCCAGCGACGGGCGACCGTCGCGTGTCTGTCTATCTCCTCAGCAGGGCTCGGCCCTCTGCGTCCAGCCTCCGGACTGCGAAGTCCGGGGGCTTCTTTTTGGTGACGACGCAGCCGGGCGGCACCGGCGCGGTGCCGACACGCCGGATCAGTGCTTCTCTTTGGCGTGGTTGATCGAGTACTTCGGGATCTCGACCACGAGGTCCTTGTGGTCGACGATCGCCTGGCAGCTGAGCCGGGAGTTCGGCTCCAGCCCCCACGCGCGGTCGAGCAGGTCCTCCTCGCTCTCGTCCATCTCGTTGAGCGACGCGAAGCCCTCGCGCACGACGACGTGGCAGGTGGTGCACGCGCAGCTCATCTCGCAGGCGTGCTCGATCTCGATGCCGTGCTCGAGCAAGGTCTCGCAGATCGAGGCGCCCGGCTTGGCCTCGACGGTGGCGCCCTCGGGGCAGTACTCGGGGTGCGGCAGGATGCGGATGACCGGCATCAGGCTTCCTCGACCTTGCGGCCGGCCAGCGCCGCCCTGATGCCGCGGTTCATGCGCGCCGCCGCAAAGGCCTCGGTCCCGCGGGCCAGCGCCTCGACGGCGCGATCGATGGCGTGATGGTCGGTGCGCTGCGCGGCCGCCTCGGCCGCGGCGATCAGCGCCTCGATCGCGGCACGCTCGTCGCCTGACAGCAGGTCGCCGTCGGCCGCGAGCGCGGAGCGCGTGGACAGCACCATGCGCTCGGCCTCGACGCGTGCCTCGCGCAGCGCGCGCTCGCGCATGTCGGCCTCGGCGCTCGCGAAGCCTTCCTTCAGCATCGACGCGATCTGCTCGTCGCCCAGCCCGTAGCTGGGCTTGACGGCGATCGACGCCTCGACGCTGGAGGTCGTCTCGCGTGCCGACACCGACAGCAACCCGTCCGCGTCGACCTGGAAGGTGACGCGGATGCGCGCCGCGCCGGCCGCCATCGGCGGAATGCCGCGCAGCTCGAAGCGCGCGAGCGAGCGGCAGTCGGCGACCAGCTCGCGCTCGCCTTGCACCACGTGCAGCGCCATCGCGCTCTGGCCGTCCTTGAAGGTGGTGAACTCCTGCGCCTTGGCGACGGGGATGGTCGTGTTGCGCTCGATGATGCGTTCGACCAGTCCGCCCATGGTCTCGATGCCCAGCGACAGCGGAATCACGTCGAGCAGCAGGATCTCGCCGTCCCTCGAGTTGCCGGCGAGCTGGTTGGCCTGCACCGCCGCGCCGAGCGCGACCACCTCGTCGGGGTTCAGGTTGACGAGCGGCTCGGTGCCGAACAGCTCGCCGACCGCGCGCCGCACGCAGGGCATGCGCGTCGAGCCGCCGACCATCACCACGCCTTTCACGTCACCGCGCTCCAGCCGCGCCGCGCGCAGCGCCTTGCGCACCGCGGCGAGCGTTCGCTCGACCAGCGGCTCGACGATGGCCTCGAACTGCGCGCGACTCAGCTCGACGTGCAGCACGCCGCCGGACAGGTCGCACGACACCGTCGCGCGGTCGTGGGACGACAGCGCCTCCTTCGCGCGGCGCGCGGCCACGAGCACGGTGCGCTTGTCGGCGGGCGTGCGCGCCTCGAGGCCCGCCTGGCGCAGCGCGTGCGCCGCCAGCAGCGCGTCGAAGTCGTCGCCGCCGAGCGCCGAGTCGCCGCCGGCCGCGACCACCTCGAACACGCCCTTGGACAGCCGCAGCAGCGAGATGTCGAAGGTGCCACCGCCGAGGTCGTACACCGCGTAGAGGCCTTCGCTCGCGTTGTCCAGGCCGTAGGCGATGGCGGCGGCCGTCGGCTCGTTGATCAGGCGCAGCACGTTCAGGCCGGCGAGCTTCGCCGCGTCTTTCGTGGCCTGGCGCTGCGCGTCGTCGAAGTACGCGGGCACCGTGATGACGGCGCCGTACAGCTCGGCGTCGAAGCTGTCTTGCGCGCGCTGGCGCAGCGCCGCGAGGATCTCGGCCGACACCTCGACCGGCGACTTCTCGCCGTCGCGCGTGGCGATGGCGAGCATGCCGGGCCGGTCGACGAAGCGGTACGGCAGCCGGCCGGGCTCGGCCACGTCGGCGAGGCTGCGGCCCATGAAGCGCTTGACGGAGACGACCGTGTTCTCCGGGTCCTCGGCCTGCGCGGCGAGCGCGTCGTGGCCGATCTGGCGGCGACCGTCGCCGAGGTAGCGCACGGCCGAAGGCAGCAGCACGCGGCCTTGCAGGTCGGGCAGGCACTCGGCCGCGCCGTGACGTACCGCCGCGACGAGCGAGTTCGTGGTGCCGAGGTCGATGCCCACGGCGATGCGTCGCTGGTGCGGGTCGGGGCTCTGGCCCGGTTCGGAGATCTGCAGCAGTGCCATGGTGCGCTCGGGTGGGCCGCTATTGTCCCAGCGCCTCGAGGCGCGACTCCACCTGCGAGGCAAAGCGCTCGATGAACATCAGGGCTTTGACCTGCTGCGCGGCGGCGGCCCAGTCGCGCCGCTCGTCGAGCGTGGCGGCGAGTTCGGCCAGCCGCCGCCGGCGCTCGGCGGCCACGTCGTCGGCAAGGGCTTCGATGTCGCGCAGCGCCTGCGCGTCGTCGAGCGCTTCGCGCCACTGCATCTGCTGCACCAGAAAGTCCTGCGGCATCGCCGTGTTGTCGTGCACGTCCACCGCCGCGCCGTGCAGCGCGCACAGGTACGCGGCGCGCGCCACCGGATCCTTCAGCCGGCGGTAGGCCTCGTTGACGCGCACCGACCACTGCATGGCCAGGCGCTGCGCCGCGGCACCGCCGGACGCGTGACGGTCCGGATGAACCTCGGCCTGCAG
>CAZFET010000078.1:9908-12490 GCA_964517545.1 uncultured Burkholderiaceae bacterium | reverse complement strand
GAGGGCCTGCAGCACGAGGACGGCCACAGCCACATCCTCGCGAGCACCATCCCCAACTGCGTGAGCTACGACCCGACCTTCGCGCACGAGGTCGCGGTGATCCTGCACCACGGCCTGAAGCGCATGGTCGAGAAGCAGGACAACGTCTACTTCTACATCACCCTGCTCAACGAGAACTACGCGCAGCCGGGCCTGAAGCCGGGCACCGAGGAGCAGATCATCAAGGGCATGTACCTGCTGCAGGAGGCCGGCAAGGCGAAGAAGGACACGCCGCGCGTCAACCTGCTGGGCAGCGGCACGATCCTGCGCGAGTCGATGGCCGCGAAGGCACTGCTCGAGAACGACTGGGGCGTCGTGGCCAATGTCTGGAGCTGCCCGAGCTTCAACGAGCTCACGCGCGACGGCCAGGACTGCGAGCGCTGGAACCTGCTGCACCCGGCCGACCCGCCGCGCGTGCCGTACGTGACGCAGCAGCTCGAGCCGCACGCCGGCCCGGTGATCGCGTCGACCGACTACATGAAGAACTACGCCGAGCAGATCCGCGCGTTCATCCCGCGCGGACGCGCCTACCGCGTGCTGGGCACCGACGGCTTCGGGCGCAGCGACTTCCGCTACCGGCTGCGCGAGCACTTCGAGGTCAACCGCCACTACATCGTGGTCGCGGCGCTGAAGGCGCTGGCCGACGAGGGCAGCTTGCCCGCGTCGAAGGCGGCCGAGGCGATCCGCCGGTACGGCATCGCCGCCGACAAGATCAACCCGCTCTACGCCTGAACGAGAAGAACGGAGACGACCCATGGCAGTGGTGGAAGTCAAGGTTCCCGACATCGGCGACTTCGACGACGTCGCGGTGATCGAGGTGCTGGTGAAGCCCGGCGACACGGTGAAGGCCGAGCAGAGCCTGATCACGGTGGAAAGCGACAAGGCGTCGATGGAGATCCCGTCGTCGCACGCCGGGGTGGTGAAGGAGCTGAAGGTCAAGGTGGGCGACAAGGTCAGCGAGGGCAGTGTGGTGCTGGTGCTGGAGGCGGAGGCAGTGGCTGGCGCCGCCGCTGCGCCTGTCTCCGCTCGCGCTGAGCCCGCCACGTCCCCCGCTCGCCCTGAGCCTGTCGAAGGGCCTGCCAGGGCTTCGACAGGCGCAGCCCGAACGGGTGATGCGCCGGCCGACGGGCCGCGCGACGCGGCACCGATGCCGCGGCACGAGCCCGCGGTCGCGCCGACCGGCGCCTTGCCGCATGCCTCGCCTTCCGTGCGCCGCTTCGCGCGCGAGCTGGGCGTGCCGCTCGCCGAAGTGAAGGGCACGGGTCCGAAGGGCCGCATCACCCAGGCCGACGTGCAGGGTTTCGTGAAGGGCGTGATGGCCGGCGACGTGCGCACGCAGGCCGCCGCCGCCAAGGCGCCGGCCGCCGCCGCAGGCGGCGCGTTGCCCGGACTGCTGCCGTGGCCGCAGGTGGACTTCACGAAGTTCGGCCCCGTCGAGCGCAAGGACCTCTCGCGCATCAAGAAGATCTCTGGCGCGAACCTGCACCGCAACTGGGTGCTGATCCCGCACGTCACGAATCACGACGACGCCGACATCACCGACCTCGAGGCGTTTCGCGTGCAGCTCAACAAGGAGAACGAGAAGAGCGGCATCAAGGTCACGATGCTCGCCTTCCTGATCAAGGCGGCGGTGGCGGCGCTGAAGAAGTTCCCCGAGTTCAACGCGAGCCTCGACGGCGAGCAGCTCGTGCTCAAGCGCTACTTCCACATCGGCTTCGCGGCCGACACGCCCAACGGCCTGGTCGTGCCGGTGATCAAGGACGCCGACAAGAAAGGCATCCTGCAGATCAGCCAGGAGATGAGCGAACTCGCGCAGAAGGCGCGCGACGGCAAGCTGAGCCCGGCCGACATGAGCGGCGGCTGCTTCTCGATCAGCTCGCTCGGCGGCATCGGCGGGCGCTACTTCACGCCGATCATCAACGCGCCCGAGGTCGCGATCATGGGCGTGTGCCGCTCGAGCACCGAGCCGCGCTGGGACGGCAAGGCCTTCGTGCCGCGGCTGATCCTGCCGCTGTCGCTGAGCTGGGACCATCGCGTGATCGACGGCGCCGCCGCGGCGCGCTTCAACGCGTACTTCGCGAGCGTGCTCGCCGACTTCCGGCGCGTGATGCTGTGAGCGGCCGGCCGCATCCGGTGCCGGACCTGGAGGGGCGTGGTCGCCGCCGCGCGGCCCGCCGGCAGCCATGACGACCGTCGCGGTCGTGCGCAAGAACGGCCAGGTGGCGATCGCCGCGGACACGCTCGTGACCTTCGGCGACACGCGGCTGGCCAGCGGCTACGAGACGAACGACAAGCTGTTCCGCGTGGGCGACTCGTGGATCGGCGCGGCCGGCACCACGGCGCACTTTCCGGTGCTGCGCAAGGCGCTGGGCGCGCTGCCGGCCGGCGAGCTGCGGCTGGACTCGCGCGACGCGGTGTTCGAGACCTTCCTCAAGCTCCACCCGAAGCTCAAGGAGCAGTTCTTCCTGAACACGAAGGAGGACGACGCCGATCCGTACCCGCGTTGAGGGCGTGCACGCGCGCCAGCAGGTCGGCCTCGGGCA
>CAZFET010000078.1:7945-9898 GCA_964517545.1 uncultured Burkholderiaceae bacterium | reverse complement strand
GGAGCACTTCTTCCTCAACACCAAGGTAGAGGACGCCGACCCGTACGAGAGCAGCCAGTTCACGGTGCTGATCGCCAACGCGAGCGGCATCTACGGCGTGTACTCGTACCGCGAGGTGTTCGAGTTCGGGCGCTTCTGGGCCATCGGCTCGGGCCGCAGCTTCGCGCTCGGTGCGATGTACGCCTCGTGGGACCGCGCGAAGACCGCACGCGAGCTCGCCGAGATCGGCGTGCGCGCCGGCTGCGAATTCGACAAGAACTCGTCGGGCCCGATCGTGGCCCATTCGATGAAGCTGAAGGGGTGATGCAGATGGCGTCGATCGAAGTGAAGGTGCCCGACATCGGCGACTTCAAGGACGTGGCGGTGATCGAGGTGCTGGTGAAGCCCGGCGACACGGTGAAGGCCGAGCAGAGCCTGATCACGGTGGAAAGCGACAAGGCGTCGATGGAGATCCCGTCGTCGCACGCCGGGGTGGTGAAGGAGCTGAAGGTCAAGGTGGGCGACAAGGTCAGCGAGGGCAGTGTGGTGCTGGTGCTGGAGGCGGAGGCGGAGGCGGCGGAGGTGGCCGGCGCTGCCGCTGCGCCTGCCTCCGCTCGCCCTGAGCCCGCCACGCCCCCCGCTTGCCCTGAGCCTGTCGAAGGGTCTGCCGGGGCTTCGACGAGCTCGGCCCGCACGGCAGACGCGCCCGCCGCGGCGAGCTACGCCGGCGCGGTCGACCTCGAGTGCGACATGCTCGTGCTCGGTGCCGGACCGGGCGGCTACTCGGCCGCGTTCCGCGCGGCCGATCTCGGCATGAAGACCGTGATCGTCGAGCGCTACGCCACGCTCGGCGGCGTGTGCCTCAACGTGGGCTGCATCCCGTCGAAGGCGCTGCTGCACGTGGCCGCGGTGATGGACGAGGTGAAGCACTTCGCCGATCTCGGCGTGGCCTACGGCGCGCCCAGCGTCGACCTGCCGAAGCTGCTCGCGCACAAGAACAAGGTCGTGGGCAAGCTGACCGGCGGCCTCGCGTCGATGGCCAAGATGCGCAAGGTCACGGTCGTGCGCGGCTACGGCGCCTTCGTCGATCCGCATCACGTGCGCGTCGAGCAGACCACCGGCCCCGGCCAGGACAAGACCGGCCAGACGCAGACCATCCGCTTTCGCCACTGCATCATCGCGGCCGGCTCGCAGGCGGTGCGGCTGCCGTTCCTGCCCGACGATCCGCGCATCGTCGACTCGACCGGCGCGCTCGAGCTGCGCGCCGCGCCGAAGCGCATGCTCGTCGTGGGCGGCGGCATCATCGGCCTCGAGATGGGCACGGTGTACTCCAGCCTGGGCGCGCGGCTCGACGTGGTGGAGATGATGGACGCGCTGATGCTCGGCGCCGACCGCGACCTCGTGCGTGTGTGGCAGAAGATGAACGCGCACCGCTTCGACCACATCATGCTCAAGACGAAGACGGTGGGCGCCGAAGCGACGAAGGACGGCATCCTCGTGCGCTTCGAGGGCGAGGGCGCGCCGAAGGAGCCGCAGCTGTACGACCTGGTGCTGCAGGCCGTGGGCCGCAGCCCGAACGGCCGCAAGATCGGCGCCGACAAGGCCGGCGTCGTGGTGACCGAGCGCGGCTTCGTGCCGGTGGACGTGCAGATGCGGACCAACGTGCCGCACATCTTCGCGATCGGCGACATCGTCGGGCAGCCCATGCTCGCGCACAAGGCGGTGCACGAGGGGCACGTCGCGGCCGAGGTGGCCGCGGGCGACACCAAGGCGCAGTTCGACGCGCGCGTGATCCCGAGCGTGGCCTACACCGACCCCGAGGTGGCGTGGGTGGGCATGACCGAAGACGAGGCCAAGGCACGGGGCATCAAGGTCAAGAAGGGCCACTTCCCGTGGTCGGCCTCCGGCCGCGCGCTCGCCAACACGCGCGACGAGGGCTTCACCAAGCTGCTGTTCGACGCCGAGACGCACCGC
>CAZFET010000078.1:2200-7935 GCA_964517545.1 uncultured Burkholderiaceae bacterium | reverse complement strand
CCGCATCGTCGGCGGCGGCATCGTCGGCACGCACGCCGGCGACCTCATCGGCGAGGTGGCCCTGGCCATCGAGATGGGCGCCGACGAGGTCGACATCGGCAAGACCATCCACCCGCACCCGACCCTGGGCGAGTCGATCGGCATGGCCGCTGAAGTGGCGCACGGCACCTGCACCGACGTGCCGCCGCCACGGCGCGCGTAGCGGCGCGCCGTTCAGAGCTTCAGCCGGATCTCGCGCGTGTCGGTGCCCGGCGCGCCGGCGCCGATCTCGAAGCCCAGCTCGCGCGCGAGTTCGAGCATGCGGCGGTTCTCGTGCAGCACGGTCGCGACGATCCACTGCGTGCCCTGCGCGCGCAGCGTGTCGATCAGCTTGCGCATCAGCAGCGCGCCCAGCCCGCTGCCCTTGAGGTCGGAGCGCACGATGATCCCGAACTCGGCGGCGACGTTGTCGGGGTCGGCGACCGCGCGCGCCACGCCCAGGGTGCGCTCGATGCCGTCGTCCTCGGTCGCCACCGCGACCAGCGCCATCTCGCGCGAGTAGTCGATCTGCGTCAGGCGCGCCAGCTCGCTGCGCTCGATGGTGCGGCGGCTGTAGAACACGCGCATGCGCACGTCCTCGGGGTCCAGGCGCGACAGGAACTCGAGATGCTGCGCCTCGTCCTCGGGGCGGATCGGCCACACGGTGAGCGTGCGGCCCTGCCACCGCACGACGTCGACCAGGTGCGACGGATACGGCCGGATCGCGAAGTGGGCGGCACCCGCCGGAGCCTTCGCGCTCACGCGGATCCGCGCATCGAGCGCGATCGCGCCGTCGGGGCTGGCGATCAGCGGGTTGATGTCGAGCTCGGCGACTAGCGGCTGGTCGGCCAGCAGCTGCGACACGGCCTGCAGGGTCGCCCACACCGCGCGCACGTCGGCCGCCGGCGTGTCGCGCCAGCCGCCCAGCAGCCGCGCGACGCGCGTGCGCGCGACGAGCGCGCGTGCGAGCGGCTCGTTCAGCGGCGGCAGCGCCACGGCGCGGTCGGCCACCAGTTCCACCGCCGTGCCGCCCTGGCCGAACAGGATCACGGGGCCGAACACCGGATCGATGCTCGCGCCGACGATCAGCTCGTGGCCGTGCCGGCGGCGCACCATGGTCTGGACGGTGAAGCCGTCGACCCGTGCATCGGGCCTCCGCGCGCTCACGTGCGCGATCATCGAGCGCGCGCTCGCGCGCACCTCGTCGGCGCTGCCCAGGTCGAGCGCCACGCCGCCGATGTCGGACTTGTGCGTGAGGTCGGGCGACAGGATCTTCAGCACCACCGGGTAGCCGATCGAGTCGGCCGCGGCGACGGCCTCGTCCGCGTCGGGACTCACGACGCGCGTGGCGGCCACGGGGATGCCGTAGCACTGCAGCACCTGCTTGGCCTCCGGCTCGGTGAGCATCTCGCGGCCGGCCGCGAGCGCCTGCTGCAGCAGCGCGCGCGCGGTCGCCGCGTCGGCCTGCGTGTCGCGCGGCGCGGCCGGCGGCGCTTCCATCAGCTGGGCCTGGTTGCGGCGGTAGTCGCGCTGCATCGCCAGCGCGCGCACGGCGTCCTCGGGCGTCGGGTAGCAGGCGATGCCGGCGTCGTGGAAACGGCGCCTCGCCTCGGCCACCGCGGCGTCGCCGAGCCAGCAGCCGACGAGCTGCGTGCGCGCGCTGCGCGGCCGCTCCACGATGGCCTGCGCGATCTCGGCGCTCGGCACGATGGCGGTGGGCGCGTGGATCAGCAGCAGGGTCGACGCGGCGCCGTCGAGCGCGTCGATGGCCTGCAGGTAGCGCTCGACCGGGGCGTCGCCGATGATGTCCACGGGGTTGCCGCGCGACCAGCTGGCCGGCAGCACCGAGTCCAGCTTCGCGAGCGTCGCGTCGCCGAACTCGGCCAGCGGCACGCCCGCGCGCGACGCCGCGTCGGCCGCCAGCACGCCGGCGCCGCCGCCGTTGGTGAGGATCGCGAGCGTGTCGTCGGCCGCGCCGTCGAGGCGCGTCATCGACCCGCGACCGCGCAGCCGCGCCAGGGTCTCGGCGGCGACGAACAGCTCCTGCAAGGTGTCCACGCGCAGCACGCCGGCGCGGCACAGCGCGGCGTCGGCGACGAGGTCCGAACCGGCGAGCGCGCCGGTGTGCGACGCCGCCGCGCGCTGCCCGTGCGCGCTGCGGCCGGACTTCACCACGATCACCGGCTTGTTGCGTGCCGCGGCGCGCGCGGCCGACATGAACTTGCGCGGCGACTCGATCGACTCGATGTACAGCAGGATCGCGCGCGTGCGCGCATCGCTCGCCAGCCAGTCGAGCATGTCGCCGAAGTCCACGTCGGCGCGCTCGCCGAGCGACACGAAGTGCGAGAAGCCGATGCCGCGGCCGTGCGCCCAGTCGAGCATCGCGGTGACCAGCGCGCCCGACTGCGACACGAAGGCGAGCTCGCCCGGTCGTGCGCCGATGTGCGCGAAGCTCGCGTTCAGGCCGATGTGAGGCGCGATCAGCCCGATGCAGTTGGGCCCGAGCACG
Source organism: uncultured Burkholderiaceae bacterium (assembly GCA_964517545.1). Lineage (GTDB taxonomy): Bacteria > Pseudomonadota > Gammaproteobacteria > Burkholderiales > Burkholderiaceae_C > CAZFET01. The sequence goes on along the minus strand of CAZFET010000078.1, from coordinate 5,408 downwards.
CGCAGCAGGTGCGGCCGAGCCGCGTCGAGCATGGCCTGCTTCTGCGCGGCGTCGAGGCCGGCGCTCAGCACGATGGCCGCGCGCGTGCCGCGCGCGCCGAGCTCGGCCACGACACCCGGCACGGTGGCCGGCGGCGTGCAGACGACGGCGAGCTCGGGCGCCTGCGGCAGCTCGGCGACGCTCGCCGCGACGGGCACGCCGTCGAGTTCGCGGTACTTCGGGTTCACCGCCATCAGCGGCCCGCGGAAGCCGCCGTCGCGCAGGTTGCGCCACACCGTGCTGCCCACGCGGCCGGGGCGCGGCGACGCGCCGATCACGGCGACGGACGCGGCGTCGAACAGGGAGTCGAGGTTGCGGATGCTCATGGTGCGGACGTGGCGGCGGTGAAAGGGCAGCCGTCAGGGTAGCGCGCATGCCGCGACCTCCGTGCGGCGCGCGATTGATCCGGCGCAAGACAGCCGGCCTTGCGTCGCCTATTGTTCCCGGATGCCCGGTGGTGCCGCGTCGCTTCGCGGCGCCGAGGCGAGGAGGGGAGGACGGCATGAGTGCGTCACCGACGGGCCGCGAGGGCCGTGGCGATCTCGCCCAGCAGACGTATGCACTCGTGCTGGCGGGCGGCCGCGGCACGCGACTGCACCAGCTCACCGACTGGCGCGCGAAGCCCGCGCTGCCCTTCGCGGGCGATCTGCGCATCGTCGACTTCCCGCTGTCGAACTGCGTGAACTCGGGCATCCGCCGCATCGGCGTGCTCACGCAGTACCGCGCGCAGAGCCTGATCCGGCACATCGAGCGCAGCTGGGGCTTCCTCGAGGCGAGCATCGGCGAGTACGTCGAGGTGCTGCCGGCGCAACAGGGGGCCGACGACCGCTGGTACTGCGGCACGGCCAACGCCGTCTACCAGAATCTCGACCTGGTGCGCGAATCGCGCGCGCGCTACGTGCTCGTGCTGGCCGGCGACCACGTGTACAAGATGGACTACCGGCGCCTGCTGGCCGACCACGTCGGTCATGGCGCCGACGTCACCGTCGCCTGCACCGAGGTGCCGATCGGCGAGGCGGGTGCGTTCGGCATCGTCGACGTCGACGCGCAGGGCCGCGTCGTCGCGTTCCACGAGAAGCCGCAGCGGCCCGCGCACGCGCCCGGGCGGCCCGACGTGGCGCTGGCGAGCATGGGCATCTACGTGTTCGGCGTCGACTTCCTGTGCGCGCAGCTCGAGCGCGATGCCGCGCGGGCCGACTCGAGCCACGACTTCGGCCGCGACCTGCTGCCCCACGCCGTGCCGCGCGACCGCGTGCTGGCGCACCGCTTCGCCGACAGCTGCGTGAACATGGTGGGCGACCGGCCGTACTGGCGCGACGTGGGCACGGTCGACGCGTACTGGGAGGCGAACATCGACCTCACGAAGGTGGTGCCCGAGCTGAACCTGTACGACGACGAGTGGCCGCTGCTCGGCCTGCACCGGCAGCTCGCGCCGGCGAAGTTCGTGTTCGACGACGAAGGGCGGCGCGGCACGGCGATCGACTCGATGGTGGCCGGCGGCTGCATCGTGAGCGGCGCGACCGTGCGGCGCTCGGTGCTGTTCACGCACGTGCGCGTCGACGACGGAAGCCTCGTCGAGGACTCGGTCGTGCTGCCCGGCGTGACCATCGGGCGCGACGTGCGGCTGCGCCGCGCCGTGGTCGACAAGCGCTGCCGGCTGCCCGACGGCTTTCGCGCGGGCTTCGACCCGGCGGCCGACGCGCGGCGCTTCCACGTCACGGAGCGCGGCATCACGCTGGTGACGCCGGACATGCTCGGGCAGTCGATGTTCAGCGAGCAGCGGACACCCTGCGCAGGGACATGAGCCTCGACCCGTGGCGCTCGGCGGGTGCGGCGCTCGACGTGCTGGCCGCGGGGTTCGCGACGCCGAGACAGATCGAGCAGCGGCGCGAGCAGCGCGTCGCGGCGATGCTGCAGCACGCGTGGCGGCACTCGAGGCTGTACCGGGAGCGATGGCGCAATGCGGTCGGCCCGGACGGCCCCGATGCGTCGCGCATCGCGGACCTGCCGGTCGTGCGCAAGGCCGATCTCATGGGGCGCTTCGACGACTGGGTCACCGACCCTGAAGTGACGCGGCAGCGCGTGCAGGCGTTCGTCGCGGACCCGTCGCGAGCCGGCCTGCCGTTCCTGGGCCGCTACGCGGTGTGGGAGAGCTCGGGCACCACCGGCGAGCCCGGCGTGTTCGTGCACGACGAGCACGCGCTCGCGGTGTACGACGCGCTGGAGGCCTGCCGACGCGACGCGCCCGAGCCGTGGCGGCGCTGGCTCGACCCGCTGTACGTCGGCGAGCGCATCGCCTTCGTCGGCGCGCTGGGCGGCCACTTCGCGAGCCACGCGACGGTGCAGCGGCTGCGGCGCCTGCATCCGTGGCTCGCCGCCACGATGCGCAGCTTCTCGATCCTGCAGCCGGTGTCCGCACTCGTCGCGCAGCTCGATGCATTCGGCCCCAGCATCGTCGCGACCTACCCGACCGCGGCGGTGATGCTGGCCGACGAGCAAGCCGCCGGCAGCCTGCGCATCGCGCCACGCGAGATCTGGACCGGCGGCGAGACCCTCGGCATGCCGCAGCGCCGCCACGTCGAGCAGGTGTTCGGCTGCGCGCTGCGCAACAGCTACGGCGCGTCGGAGTTCCTCGCCATCGGATGGGAGTGCCGCCACGGACGCCTGCACGCCAACACCGACTGGCTGCTGCTCGAGCCGGTGGACGCACAGCACCGGCCGGTGCCCGCGGGTGTCGAGCCGGCGACCACCTTGCTGACCAATCTCGCCAACCGCGTGCAGCCGATCGTGCGCTACGACCTGGGCGACCGCATCGTCTTCGACCCCGCCGCATGCGCGTGCGGCTCGCCGCTGCCGGTGTTCGAGGTGCAGGGCCGTCGCGACGACCCGCTCGCGCTGGCCGGCGACGACGGCCGCGCGGTCACGCTGCTGCCGCTGGCGCTGACGACGGTGCTCGAAGACGAGGCCGGCGTGTTCGACTTACAGCTCTGCCGCGTGGACGCGCACACCTTGCGGCTGACGCTGCCGGCGCGCGCATTCGACGCGATCGTAGGGCGTGTCCTTCCTCAATACAGCATCACTCTTCAATCCGGAGGCCGGGTGGATGATGTTGAACTGGCCGCGATCCCTGATCGCTTCGCGGACAGCCTCCTCGTTCAGATAAAACTCC
>CAZFET010000078.1:0-2190 GCA_964517545.1 uncultured Burkholderiaceae bacterium | reverse complement strand
GAGGCGTGTTCGACGGCCTGCGCGGCCGCGTGGACGCGCTCACCTTGCGGCTGAGGCTGCCGGCGCACGCGCCGGTGGCGGCGTGCGGTGCTGCCGCGCCGTCGGCGGCGCGCGACCATGTCGAGGTCGACGCACGCGCGGTGCAGGTGCTGCGCCGGTTCGCCGCACGCCACGGTCTGGCGTCGCTGCGCATCGAGACCGAGCGGGTCGCGGTGCTCCCTCTCGGGCGCAGCGGCAAGCTGCAGCGCGTGGTGGCCGAGCTGCCGCCCGCGACGGGCGCGGCGGCGGTCAGCGGCGCGGCGGTGCCGGCGCGGCGGGCGCGGGTGCCGGAGCCGGCGGCTGCGGCGCACTCTGCAGCAGGCGCGCGGCGCGCGCATCGAGTTCGCTGCGCGCGGTGGCGCTGACCACGTTCGCATCGGCCGGGCAACGCGCGGGCGCGTCTTCTGCGCTCGACCACTGCGACAGCTCGGGCAGCGGCACGCCGGTGTCGGCGCGCGCGATGCCGAGACGCTCGATCAGCTGCTGCATCGCCGCGTGCGTGCGCGCGTAGGCGATGCCGAGGTCGTGCTCGGCGTTGGCGTAGGAGCGCCGGGCGGTGTAGAGCTCGTTCTCGGCGTTCAGCAGGTCCAGCAGGCTGCGCTGGCCGATGTCGAACTGCTGGCGATACGCGTCGCGCGCCTTCTCGATCGCCAGCACGTTGCGGTCGAGGTAGACCAGCTGCTCGGCGAGCTTGCGCGTGTCGTTGAAGGCGATCGCGGCGGTCTGGCGGGCGTCGCGGCAGGCCTTGTCGCGCAGGTCGGCGGCCTGGTTCACGAGGTCGGACTGCTGACGCACGCGGGCGCGATCCGCGCCGCCGTTGAAGAGGTTCCACTCGAGCACGATCTCGGCGCTCGTGTCGCGCTTCTGGTCGGGCACGCCGTCGAAGTTGCGGCCGCTGCCGCTGCGCACGCGCGCCTCGACCTTGGGCTGGAAGGCGGCCTCGCGTGCCGCGGCCACGGCGCGCACCGCGCGCAGGCTCTCGATGCTCGCGCTGACCGCGGGGCTGCGCACGATCGAGCCGTTGACGGCGTCGGCCGCGCTGCCCGGCATGCCCTGCGACAGCGGTGCGGGCAGGCGCAGGTTCGCCGGCGGTGCCTCGCCGACCACGCGCTGGTAGCGCGCGGTGACGTCGTGCAGGTTCGCCAGTTCCGTGGCGAGGTTCGACTCCGCCAGCGCGAGCCGCGCCGTGGCCTGCTCGAGGTCGACGCCGCGCCCGACGCCGGCGCGCACGCGCGACTGGATCTGCGAGTGCGCGTACTTGTGCTGGACGTAGTTGTCCTCGGCGAGCTGCACGAGCTGGCGGTAGCGCGCCACGTCGTAGGTCGCGCGCACGGCCTCGAGCGCGGTGAGCTCGGTCACGTCCTGCAGCTCGAAGTGGCGCACGAGCTTCTCGTGCCCGGCGCGCTTCACGTCGTTCATCGTCGCCAGGCCGTCCCAGATCGTCTGCCTCAGGCTGAGCGCGACGCCGTTGCGCGACAGCGTGCCGTTCTCGGGGTTGCGCGTGGTGATGCGGTCGCGGGTCTGGCCGACGCTCGCTTCGACGTCGACGCGCGGCAGGTAGGCGCCGCGCGCCACGTCGACGGCGTTGGTCGCACCGCGCAGCGCGTTCACGCGTGCGCCGACCTCGGGGTTGCCCGTGATCGCCTTCTGCGCCGCGTTGCGCAGCGGGTCGGCGGCTTGCGCCAGCGCACTGGTGGAGGCGAGCGCCAGGAGCGATACCGCGAGCGTGCGTTCGAGTTTCTTCATCGTCGATCGGGGGTAGGGCGAGTCGTTGCGAGGGCCCGCGGGTCCATGCGACCTGCGGCTCGGGACTGCGCGGGGAGTGTAGGCGCTAACCCTTACGAGCCCTCCCGTGCGACCGCGGGATGGGCCGGCTGTTTCATGGTGTTTCGTGTGCGAGTTCACGTCGTGCGCACGCGATCGGTGCCGGCGCGCCTCTCAAGTCGGCGCGGCGCGTGACGACAACGACGACAGGGCCTTCGTCCCTGCGCGCCCGTGCCTGCCTTCCCGCTACTACTTCTGCGTCGCTCGATGTGGCGCCGCATCGCCGGCGCCGTGCTGGGGTGTGCGCTGCTGGCCGCCGCGTCGCGGCCGCTCGCGTGGGACGCCGAGCGCATGAGCCAGGCCGCGCAGCGCCTCGGGCCTCGCGCG
>CAZFET010000077.1:11989-12500 GCA_964517545.1 uncultured Burkholderiaceae bacterium | reverse complement strand
CTCGCCTTCCATCGCGTACTGCCCGCACGCGAGCACGGCGCCGCGCGCGTCGCGCAGCGCAAAGGCGTGAAACGGCACGGGCGAGTGCAGCAGCCGCTGGCCGTGCGCGAGCCGCTGCGCGAGCGGCGATCCGCGCAGCTCGCCGACCGCGTGGGCGAACGGCTCGAGCGCCAGCGGCTGCACGTCGACCGCCGTCTCGCAGCGGCGCGACGCGAGGTCGGCCAGCACCATCACGCGCGTGTCGTCGATGCGCGGCCACCCCAGCGCGGCCAGCCGTGCATCGAGATCGGCCGGCCGCGAGAACGGCGTGATGCGCACGAGCAGCGGCAGCGCGGCCTCGCGGTACACCGCCTCGCACGCCGCCAGCTTGGCGGCCAGCGGCAGCCGCCCGTCGGCGATGGCGTTGACGCAGCGCGCGCGCTTGGCCTTGCCCGGCGAGAAACGCAGCAGCCAGCCGTCGAGCAGGCGCTGCGGGCGGGAGCGGCGGAGCCCCTCGCCGGCCACGGGCTCA
>CAZFET010000077.1:6130-11979 GCA_964517545.1 uncultured Burkholderiaceae bacterium | reverse complement strand
GCGGCGGCGAGCCGCCGAGCAGGGGCTGCTGCGGCGGCGCGGTGGCGGGGAGTCCGGCGTGCGCGATGCGGGCGAGCAGCGCGTCGGCCATGTGCACGGCGCGGCGGCTGCTCAGGCGTCGGGTGTCGCGGGCCGTGGCGGCGCGGTTTCCGCCACCGGCGTCGCGGCCGGCGTGGCGACCGAAGTCGCGGCCGGCGCCGGCGCCGCCTTCGGCGCCCCGAGCCGCTCGGCCATCTCGCGCGCGAACTCGACGAAGGCCTGCGCGCCGCGCGAGCCCGGGTCGAACACCACGCCGGGCATGCCGTAGCTCGGCGCCTCGGCCAGCCGCACGTTGCGCGGGATCACCGCGTTGAACACCTTGTCGCCGAAGTGCGCCTTGAGCTGCTCGCTCACCTGGCTTTGCAAGGTGATGCGCGGGTCGTACATCACGCGCAGCAGCCCGATCAGCTCGAGCTCGCGATTGAGGTTGGCGTGCACCTGCTTGATGGTGTTGACCAGGTCCGACAGCCCTTCGAGCGCGAAGTACTCGCACTGCATCGGCACGATCACGCCGTGCGCGCTGGCCAGCCCGTTGAGCGTGAGCAGGCTCAGGCTGGGCGGGCAGTCGATCAGCACGAAGTCGTAGTCGTCGGCCACCGCGGCCAGCGCCTGCTTGAGCCGCCGCTCGCGCCGCTCGAGTCCGACCAGCTCGACCTCGGCGCCGGCCAGCTCGCGGTTGGCGCCCAGCACGTCGTAGCCGCCCTTGTCGCTGCGCCGGCGCGCCTCGGCGACGCTCGCACCTTCGAGCAGCACGTCGTACACCGACCACTCCAGCGCGCGCTTGTCGACACCCGAGCCCATGGTCGCGTTGCCCTGCGGGTCGAGGTCGACCAGCAGCACGCGACGCCCCAGACGTGCCAGCCCGGCGGCGAGGTTCACCGTGGTGGTCGTCTTGCCGACGCCGCCTTTCTGGTTGGCGATGCAGAAGATGCGGGACATGGGGAAGGTCTCGTGCCGTGCGGGGCGAAGTCTCGCACGCGCCGGACGGCTCCGAGGCCTCGGAGCCGCCGCTCAGCGGAAGTCGCGCGAACTCGTCGCCACCCGGCCCAGCCAGGCGCTCGCGTCGAGCAGCCGGCGCGCGACCAGGTGCATCACGCCTTCGGGCGAGACCTGCCAATGGCCGGCCACGGCCAGCAGGCGCGAGCGCAGCAGCTCGGTGCGCTGGCGTTCGCGCACATGGCGCCAGACGATCACGTTGACGCTGCCGGTCTCGTCCTCGAGCGTGACGAAGATGACGCCCTTGGCCGTCTCGGGCTGCTGGCGCATGGTGACGATGCCGCAGGCCCAGACGCGCGCGCCGTCGCGCACCGCCTTCAGCTCCTCGGCGCTCTTCCAGCCGCGGCGCGCGAGCCGCGGCCGCAGCAGCGCCAGCGGATGGCGGCGCAGGCTGAGGCCGGTGGCGGCGTAGTCCAGCGCGATGGCCTCGCCCTCCGGCGCCTCGGCGAGCAGGGGCTGCTCGGCGTCGGTCTCGCGCGGCGCGGCGTCGGCCAGCAAGGCGCGCGGCAGCTCCTGCCCCGCCGCGGCCCACAGCTGCCGGCGACGATGACCGGCGAGCGACCGCAGCGCATCGGCCTGCGCGAGCAGCTGCAGCTCGCGCGCATCGAGCCGCGCGCGGCGCGCGAGATCGTCGACGTCGGTGAAGGCCTGCACGCGCCGCGCCTGCATCAGCCGCTCGGCCGCCTCCTGCGAAAAGCCCGCGACCATGCGCAGGCCCAGGCGCACGGCAGGCTGGTGTCGCGCGAGCCGGGCGGTGTTCTCCTCGCTTTCCGTTCGGGCTGAGCTCGTCGAAGCCCCGGCCGCGATTCCTCTTTGCCACTCGTCGCTGACTTCGGCGGACTCACGATGCGCAAGAGCCTCGACGAGCTCAGCCCGAACGGTGCCGAGTCCTGCCCCAACGTCATGGGGTCCGGCACCAGCGGTCTGGTATCCGGCCCCGCCGGCATGACGCCCGGCCCGGGCGGCGGCGCGTCTCGCGCTATCCGATGCCGCGCAGACAGGCTCGCCGCGGACGAACCCCGCGTGCTCGGCGCCGGGGTGCTCCAGGCTGCAGTCCCAGTCGCTCGCGATCACGTCGACCGGCCGCACCTCCACGCCGTGGCGGCGCGCGTCCTGCACGAGCTGCGACGGCGCGTAGAAGCCCATCGGCTGCGAGTTCAGCAGCGCGGCCGTGAAGATCGCCGGCTCGTGGCACTTGAGCCACGCGCTGACGTAGGCCAGCAGCGCGAAGCTGTAGGCGTGGCTCTCGGGGAAGCCGTATTCGCCGAAGCCGCAGATCTGCCGGAAGATCGAGTCGGCGAACTCGGCGTCGTAGCCGCGCGCGGCCATGCCGTCCTTGATGCGCTGCTCGAACTCGTGGACGTGTCCGTCGCGCCGCCACGCGGCCATCGCGCGGCGCAGCTGATCGGCCTCGCCGGGCGTGAAGCCGGCGGCGATGCTGCAGATCTGCATGACCTGCTCCTGGAAGATCGGCACGCCCAGGGTGCGGCCGAGCGCCGCGTCGAGCGCGGGGTACTTCGACGGCGCCAGCGTGCCGGCCGCGCGCGCCTCGCGGCGCTTCAGGTAGGGGTGCACCATGCCGCCCTGGATCGGGCCGGGCCGCACGATCGCGACCTCGATCACCAGGTCGTAGAGGGTGCGCGGCTTCAGCCGCGGCAGCATGCTCATCTGCGCGCGGCTCTCGATCTGGAACACGCCCACGGTGTCGGCGCGGCAGATCATGTCGTAGGTGGCCGGGTCCTCGCGCGGGATGTCCTGCAGGCGCCACTCGCGCCCGTGCCACAGCGCCATGAACGCGAGCGCGCGGCGGATGCACGAGAGCATGCCCAGCGCGAGCACGTCGACCTTCAGCAGGCCCAGCGATTCGAGGTCGTCCTTGTCCCACTGGATCACGCGGCGGTCGGCCATCGCCGCGTTCTCGATCGGCACCAGGCGGCTGAGCCTGTCGCGCGCGATGACGAAGCCGCCGACGTGCTGCGACAGGTGGCGCGGAAAGCCGTGCAGGGTGCGCACGAGCTCCATCCACTGCCGCACCACGAGCGAGGCCGGGTCGAGCCCCGCTTCGACGAGGCCGCGCTGCAGGCGCTCGGGGTCGTCGAACCAGTGCACCGAGCGCGCCACCAGGTCGATCGGCCCGCCGGCGTGGTCGTCCAGGCCGAGCGCCTTGCCGACGTCGCGCACCGCGCCGCGCGTGCGGTAGGTGGACAGCGCGGCGGCCAGCGCGCAGCGGCCGATGCCGTACTTGGCGTAGATGTACTGGATCACCTCCTCGCGCCGCTCGTGCTCGAAGTCGACGTCGATGTCCGGCGGCTCGTTGCGCTCGCGGCTGATGAAGCGCTCGAACAGCAAGGTGGTCTGCGTCGGGTCGACCTCGGTGATGCCGAGGCAGTAGCACACCGCCGAGTTGGCGGCCGAGCCGCGGCCCTGGCACAGGATGCCCTTCGAGCGCGCGAAGCGCACCGCGTCGTGCACGGTGAGGAAGAAGGCCTCGTAGCGCAGCTCCTCGATCAGCTGCAGCTCGCGCTCGATCTGCGCCAGCACCGGCGGCGGCACGCCGCGGGGATAGCGCTCCTCGCGCGCGCCGCGCGCGGCGAGCTCGCGCAGCCACGAGATCGGCGTGTGGCCCTCGGGCACCAGCTCGGCCGGGTACTCGTAGCGCAGCTCGGCGAGACTGAACGTGCAGCGCCGCGCGATCTCGACGCTCGCGGCCAGCCACTCGGGGCGGTACAGCTGCGCCAGCCGCAGCCGCGAGCGCAGGTGCTGCTCGGCGTTGCGCAGCAGCGAGAAGCCGCAGTCGGCCAGCGGCGTCTTCAGGCGGATCGCGGTCAGGGTGTCCTGCACCGCCTTGCGCGAGCGCAGGTGCATCAGCACGTCGCCGGCGGCCACCAGCGGCACGCCGGTCTGCGCGGCCACGTCGTCGAGGCGCTCGACGAGCAGCGAATCGTCGGCGTGCATCAGCAGCTCGACCGCGATCGCCGCGCGATCGCCGAAGGTGCGCCGCAGCCAGCGCGCCTGCGCGAGCAGCGTCGCCGGCGGATCGTCGCGGCGCGGCAGCAGCAGCGCCGAGCAGTGCGGCATGCCGGCGAGCTCGCCCGTGTCGACGTCGTGCGTGGTCGCGCGGTACGAGCCTTTCTCGCCGCGCAGCCGCGCCCGCGTGATCAGCTCGCACAGATGCCCGTAGCCCTCGCGGTCGTGCGCGAGAAAGACGATGCGGCAGTGCGGCGGGTGCGGCTCGGCAGGCTCGGCTTGCGTGGAGGCCTCGACAGGCTCGCGGTGCGCGGGGGCATCGTGAGCCTGCCGAACCTCCCCCTCGAGCATGAACTCGCTGCCGATGACGAGCCGGATCGCGTGGCCGGCTTCGGCCTGTCGCCGCGCCTCCTCGTGCGCACGCACGACGCCGGCGACCGAGCACTCGTCGGTGATCGCGATCGCGGTGTAGCCGAGCTGCGCGGCACGCGCGACCAGTTCTTCGGGATGCGAGGCACCGACGAGGAAACTGAAGTTCGAGCGGCAATGCAGCTCGGCGTAGGCCGGCAGCGCGTCGCCGGACGGGGTCGGCGGCTGCAGCGGCGGGCGCGGACGCGGCGCCTTGGGATGCGCAGGCTGCGGCATGGGACATCAGCCTGTGCACGCGCTGCGCTCACGCTCGTGCGCCACCGCCCGGGTCAATTTCGCCCGACACCCCGGCCGCCCCATCCGGGCCGCGCTCATCCGAAGACCCCGTGCAGATACCAGCGCACCTCGCCGCCGCGCCGCTCGCGGAACACCCACAGCCGGCGATGGTCGCGTGCCTGCGCGTCGTGGTAGTCGCGGCTGACGAGTTCGCCGTCGAACCAGCCGGCCTCGATGCGCTCGGCGCGCGTCATCAGCACGAGCGGCGCGCCTTGATGCAGCGGGCGGCCGTAGACGGGGTCGGTCTGCAGGCGCCGGGGCTCGGGCAGCAACCAGACGGGGCGCACCGCGCCCGGGACGGGCGCTCGGGTCACGCTCCGGTCGGGGCTGTCGAAGCGTCGCGGGGGCGGAGCCTCGGCGGCTTCGCGAGGGGCGAGCGTGGCGATGGGCGCGCTCGTGGCGAGCGCTTCGGCGGGCTCGCGATGCGCGGGGGCTTCGACAGGCTCAGCCCGAACGGGGGACGGGGCGGGACCGCTTCGGGGCCGGACCATGACTCGATCTTCCGTTTGCCGCGCGACCCGCCCTCCTGTTTGCCACGCGACCCCATCGCCTGTTTGCCACACGACTCCATCACCTGTTTCCCAGGCAACCCGACCCCCCGATTGCCACACGACCCCACCCTTCGTTCGCCACACGACCCGGTCCTCCGTTCGGGCTGAGCCTGTCGAAGCCCCCGCCTCTGCGCTCCATCCTCCGGCTCCGGCGAGGCCGACAGATCCGTCCTCTGCGCCAGCGGCGCCATCGACATCGACCGCCGGCACGAGCACCATCGCCCGCTCGGGCCGATGGTCGTCCACGAGCATCGGGCGACGCACGCGGCCGGGCCCGAGGCGCGCCGCGAGCCGGTCGAGCAGCGCGCGCGCATCCTCGCCGCCGGCGACGCCGGCTTCGCGCCACAGCGCGGCCTCGCGGCCGGCGTGGCTCACCGCGTGGTCGAGCCGCAGCGCGAGCGCGTACACCGGCGCGGGCAGTTCGAGGCGCTGCAACCGCTCGCGCAGCAGCAGCACGATCTGCGCAGCCTCGCGCGTGGGATCGGCGAGCGCGAGCGCGACGGCGGTGTCGGGCTGCGCGCGGCGCAGGCTGGTTTCGTGGCGCAGCAGCAAGGTCAGGCGCGCGGCGGCCAGCCACTGCGCGAAGCGGCC
>CAZFET010000077.1:4071-6120 GCA_964517545.1 uncultured Burkholderiaceae bacterium | reverse complement strand
TCTGGAGGACACTGCCCTCCACGCCCTGGACGTTCAGGACCGCGAGGCCGAGCACCAGGCGCTGCGCGGCGAACACGAGCATCGCCGCATCGTCGACGCGATGGGCGAGCTCGAGGTCCTGCTCGAAGCTGCGCGGCGGCTCGAACCACGCCTGCGGATCGGGCGCCTGGCCGTGCGCGCGCGCGATCGCGTCGAGCAGGACCGTCGCGCCGCGCCGCCGGGTGCCGGTGCGCGGCAGCGCGCGCACGTCGCCCAGGCTGCGGCAGCCGATGCCGTGCAGCAGTTCCACGACGCGCGGCTCGATCGACCAGGCCTGCGCCGCAGCGGCCAGCGGCAGGGTGTCGAGCCGTTCGGTGATCGACCGCCCCCGGCGCGCCGCCGCCACCGGCTCGGCGCGCGCGAGCACCGCCGCCGCCGTGGCCGTGGGTGCGGCCGCCATGCGCAGCGACCCCGCGCCGGCCTCGCGCGCGGCGTCGCGCACCGCGCGCCACAGCGCGCCCGCGCCGCGGAACAGCCGCAGCGAGGCCCGCACTTCGAGCAGCACCCCGTCGGGCTGCACGACGATGTTCGGCGTGAAGCGTGACAGCGCCAGGGCCAGACGCTGGATCTGCGCCGCTTCGCGCGCCGGATCGCGAGTGAACACTTGCAAGCCGGAGGCGAGCGAGGCCGCCGTCGCGGCGCTCATGCCGGGCTCGACGCCGGCCGCATGCGCCGAAGCGTTGGCCTGGATCACGCGCCGCGCCTCGATCACGCAGATCGGACGGCGCGCCGTTTCCTCGGCGTCGAGCCCGGCGAGCCAGGCCTCAAGCGGCAGCGCGTGCAGGTGCAGGGCGAACCACAGCATCGGTCGGCTCTTCCGGGTTGATGGACGCTACCCGGCGCGGCCGGCGCAGCGCCGGCCCGGGCAGGTCGATCAGCAGCGGCGCGGTCATCGGCGGGCCGCGGCGCTTGAACACGGTCACGGCGATCCGGCCGGGCGATGGAACTTCGAGCTTGAGCCGTAGAGGCGCAGGCGATGAGTGTGCGCACACATGAGACGGCCGCAGCGCGATCAGCGGCGTGCGGCCTTCCTGCGCCGCGAGGTGCAGGCGGCGCAGGATGGGCGTGCTCACCGGCTCGCGCCCCTGCCACCACAGCACGGCGCCGGGCACGCCGGCGCGCAAGGCCTGCTCGGCCGCCCAGGCGGCGTCGGCCGCACGCTCGGGGTCGACGATCGTGAGGCGCGCGGGCGGCAGGCCGAGCGCCGCCAGCGCCGGCGCGTATGGCCACAACGGCGGCGCGACCCACAGCAGCGGCGCTTCGGCGGCCGCGAGCCACGGCGCGAGCAGACTCAGCTCGCCCGCCCCGGGCGCGTCGAGCAGCAGCTCGGTCAGCGCGCCGGTCGGCCAGCCGCCGCCGGGCAACTCGGCGTCGAGCGCGGCAAAGCCGGTGGACCGCGCCGGCGCGCCGGCATGGGCGCCGGCCAGCTGGTCGGCGCGCCACCAAGGCCATTCGGCTGAAGACGGCGACAGCACCCGGGGCCCCGCGACATCACGTCCGGTGTCCGGGTCAGGCCGCCGACCGGCCCCGCGGGCCTGGGGCGGACGGCGGCGCGTCGAGCTGCAGCCGCACGACGGGCCGCTGCGGCTTGCGGCGCGCCACTTCCGAGAAGCCGGCCGCGTCGAACATCGATTTCGCGCCGTGCCAGAGAAATTCGGCGTGGCTGCGCTCGCGCTTGTCGATGGGATAGGCCTCGAGCAACCGGACGCCGCGCGCCGCGGCCCAGGCCACGGCGCCTTCCAGCAGCTCGCGCGCGACGCCCTGGCCGCGGTATTCGGCCGGCACGACGAAGCAGACGATCGACCACACCGGCTGCTCGTCCACCGGCTTCATCACCGGCGAGCGCCGGAGCTTGGCGAAGTCTTCGCGCGGGCCGAGCGAGATCCAGCCCACGGGCGTCTTGCCGTGGTAGCCGATCAGCCCGGGCGGAACGCCCTTCGCGCCGGCCAGCGCCTCGAGCCGCGCGCGCCGCGCCTGCGTGAGCGTTTGCCCGGCCGGGACGTCGGGCTT
>CAZFET010000077.1:0-4061 GCA_964517545.1 uncultured Burkholderiaceae bacterium | reverse complement strand
ATGCACCAGCAGCCGCGCGCGATGGAACACCCCTTGGCGTTGAAGATCGCCTCGAGATCGGGCCAGCGCGCTGGCGTGAGCGGATGAAGGGTCAGCTTCGTCATGGCGTGTCGGCGGCAAGTGCAGGCCGGAAGGGGGTTCGCACGAGATGCTGGCTAAATATACAGTGACTCGCCGGGCGGTGGAAGCCCGGCTCGGGAACGGTCTCGCACACCGTCGGGCGGGCCGCGCGGGATCGGCGCTTCGAGTGCTTCGTGGCGGCATGACGGCGTGACGCCGGGCGCCTGCGCCGGACCTCAGCGTGGCCGCATCCAGACGAGGCAGCGCTCGGCGTCCAGGCCCGGCACGCTCAGCGGCTCGACCCGGACGACCTCGACGTCGGCCGGCAGCGCCGCGATCTCGTCGTCGGGGCGCTTGCCTTTCATGGCCATCCACACGCCACCCGGCGCGAGCAGCGGACGGGTCAGGCCGGCGAAGTCGGCGAGCGACGCGAAGGCGCGCGACGTGATCAGGTCGAAGGGGCGTGCCCTCAGCGCCTCGACCCGGGCGTGCTCGGCATGCAGGTTGGGCAGCGACAGCTCGCCGGCCACCTGCCGGACGAAGGCGGCCTTCTTGCCGACCGTGTCGACGCAGGTGACGTCCCAGGCCGGCTCGGCGGCCGCCAGCACGACACCCGGCAGACCACCGCCGCTGCCCACGTCGAGAATGCGCACCGGCCGCGCGACCCCGCCGAGCTGCCGTCGCAGCGGCTCGATCACGGCCGCACAGTCGGCGAGGTGCTGGACGCGCATCTGCGCCGGGTCACGCACCGCCGTCAGGTTGTAGGCGGCATTCCACTTGACCAGCAGGCCGAGGTAGTCCTCGAGCCGGCGGTCGAACTCGATGGCGTTCAAGGGTTCGGGCCGCGCGCCGTCACGCCGCTTCGGGCGTGGCCGGCTTGTCGTTGGCCGCCGTCGTGGCGAAACCCTTGGAGCGGCCCTTCTTCAGGTGCACCAGCAGCAGCGAGATCGCCGCCGGCGTGACACCCGAGATGCGCGAGGCCTGCCCCAGGGTTTCGGGCCGATGGCGGGCGAGCTTCTGGCGGACCTCGAACGACAGCGCGGTCACCGTCGAGTAGTCGAGGTCGGGCGGCAACTTCAGGTGTTCGTAGTGCGCGGCGCGCTCGACTTCGTCGACCTGCTTGTCGATGTAGCCGGCGTACTTGGTGGCGATCTCGACCTGCTCGATCACGGCATCGGCCAAGGCGTCGCCAAGCTCGGCCCGCAGGGTTCCACGTGAAACGGCTGCGTCAGGGCGGGCCACGGCGGCCAGCTCGGCGACCGCGTCATAGCCGACGCCGGGACGGCGCAGCAGGTCGGCCAGCGAATACTCCCGCTCCAGCGCCTTGCCGACCAGCCGCTCGGCGTCGGCGGCCGGGACGATGGCGGGATGCACCCACGTCGACTTCAGCCGCTCGGTTTCACGTGAAACGGCGTCGCGCTTGCGGTTGAAGGCGTCCCAGCGCGCGTCGTCCACCAGCCCGAGCGCGCGGCCGACGTCGGTCAGCCGCAGATCGGCGTTGTCCTCGCGCAGCTGCAGCCGGTACTCGGCGCGGCTGGTGAACATGCGGTACGGCTCGGTCACGCCCTTGGTGATGAGGTCGTCGACCAGCACGCCGAGGTAGGCCTGGTCGCGCCGCAAGGTCCACGGCTCGCGGCCCGTCGCCTGCAGCGCCGCGTTCACGCCGGCGTACAAGCCCTGGGCCGCGGCTTCTTCATAGCCGGTCGTGCCGTTGATCTGGCCGGCGAAGAACAGCCCGCGGATCTGCTGCGTCTCGAAGCTCGGGCGCAGCGAGCGCGGGTCGAAGTAGTCGTACTCGATGACGTAGCCCGGCCGCAGGATGTGCGCGTTCTCCAGTCCCGCCATCGAACGCACGGCGGCCAGCTGCACGTCGAACGGCAGCGACGTCGAGATGCCGTTCGGATAGACCTCGTGCGTCGTCAGCCCCTCCGGCTCCAGGAAGATCTGGTGGCTCGTCTTGTCGGCGAAGCGGTTGATCTTGTCCTCGATGCTCGGGCAGTAGCGCGGCCCCACTCCTTCGATGACCCCGGTGAACATCGGGCTGCGGTCGAAGCCGGAGCGGATGATTTCGTGCGTGCGCTCGTTGGTGTGCGTGATCTAGCACGGCACCTGGCGCGGGTGCTGCCCGGCCGAGCCCATGAATCTGAACACCGGTACCGGATCCAGGTCGCCCGGCTGCTCAAGCAGCTTCGAGAAGTCGATGCTGCGGCCGTCGATGCGCGGCGGCGTGCCCGTCTTCAGGCGACCCTGCGGCAGCTTCAACTCCTTCAGCCGCGCCGACAGCGACACCGCCGCCGGATCGCCCGCCCGCCCCGCCGTGTGGTTCTGCAGTCCCACGTGGATGCGGCCGTCGAGGAACGTGCCTGCCGTCAGCACCACGGTCTTGCCGAAGAAGCGAATACCAACTTGCGTGACGGCGCCCGTCACGCGGTCACCGTGCACGATCAAGTCGTCGACCGCCTGCTGGAACAGCCAGAGGTTCGGCTGGTTCTCCAGCCGGCGGCGGATCGCCGCCTTGTACAGCACGCGATCGGCCTGGGCGCGCGTGGCGCGCACCGCCGGGCCCTTGCTGGAATTGAGGACGCGGAACCGCATGCCTGCCTCGTCGGTGGCCGCGGCCACCCCGCCGCCGAGCGCGTCGACCTCCTTCACCAGGTGCCCCTTGCCGATGCCGCCGATCGACGGATTGCAGCTCATCTGGCCGAGCGTCTCGATGTTGTGCGTGAGCAGCAGGGTCGAGCAGCCCATGCGCGCAGCCGCGAGCGCCGCCTCGGTCCCGGCGTGTCCGCCGCCGACGACGATCACGTCGAACTGCTTGGGGTAGTCCATGGCTGCTGCTTTTTTGTGCAAGGCGGCATTGTAGGAACTGCCCCGTGCCGCGTCACCGCAGGGGCCGGCGCCGGTCGCGGCGACGCGCGCGAGGCCGTCGCTCAGGCGCCGGCGATCGCCCGCGCACGACCGCGCCGACGCTCCCACCAGCGGTCGAAGAAGTAGTGCGCCACGGTGTTGGCCGCCGGCTCGACCAGCGCGATCGCGCTGGCGGTCGCCACGCTGCCGGTCAGCGCGTAGCCGACCGAGAAGCCCACGCCGAGATGCACCACGCCGAAAGCCGCACTCTTCGCCATCACGTCCTCCTGATGAGCCATCGTTGCCGATGGCAAGGTTATGGCTATCGCCTGCGACCATCCAATCGTCGATCGCTAAGTCGCGGATAGCCGTCGGCCGCCGGCCGGCTTGACGCGCGTCAGCCCGCGCGCGTCGGCCCGCTGCCGACAATCCGCCCGATGGCCGACCCGACGAACCGAGACCCCGCCGCCGCGACGATCCGCCGGCTGCGCGCGGCCTACCCCAGCCTCGCAGCGCTCGACGACCGGACGCTCGCCGACGCGCTGGCCGACGCCGTGCGCGCCGAGGTGCCTGCCGGCGCCACCTTGTTCGACGAAGGCACGGCGTGCCGCGGCTTTCCGCTCGTGCTCGACGGCGAGGTGCGCGTCGCGCGCGGCGCGAGCGACGGCCGCGAGCTCGAGCTGTACCGCGTGGGCAGCGGCGAGGTCTGCGTCGCGTCGGCGGCCGGACTGATCGCGGGCGCGCCGCTGCTGGCGCGCGGCGTCGCGACGCGCCCGACCGAGCTGCTGCTGCTCAGCCCGGCCGCGTTCGAGCGGCTCGCCGCGCAGCCTGCGTTCCGCCGGTTCGTGTTCGGCCTGATGGCCACGCGTCTGGCCGAGCTGATGGGCCTCGTCGAGGCGGTCGCCTTCCAGCGGCTCGACCGGCGCCTGGCGGCGGCCCTGCTCGGCCACGGCCCGGTGCTCGCGACCACGCACGCCGCGCTCGCCGACGAGCTGGGCACCGTGCGCGAGATCGTCACGCGCCTGCTGCACCGCTTCGAGCGTGCCGGCTGGGTGCGCCTCGGCCGCGAGCGCATCGAGATCGTCGACGCCGCCGCGCTGCGCCGCGCTGCCGGCGACGGCGGCGCGCCTTGATGCGCGTTGACCTGCCTCAAG
>CAZFET010000076.1:0-12689 GCA_964517545.1 uncultured Burkholderiaceae bacterium | reverse complement strand
GGCGTGCAGCTGCCCGAAGCCGAGCGGGCCCTGGCCCTGCCGCGCGGCGGCGAGCATCGGCTGGACGGCGAAGTAGCCGGCGACCGTGCAGAACAGCGCCCCCAGCGCGAGCAGCACGGTCGCGTTCAGGCCGCGCACGAAGCGCCGCTCGATCAGCACCACCGCGAGCGGCAGCACGAGCCCGAGGTAGGCGTCGATGCGCCACACGTGCGCGACCACCTTGCCGGCGTCGGACGGCGCCAGGGCCGCGAACGCCGACGGCGCCGCGATCCCCGCCACACCGAGCAGCACGCCGGCCCACAGCGCCGGCAGCAGCACGCGCAACGTCTGCATGCCGCTCGCTCAGACGTAGCGCACGTCGACGATCTCGTAGTGGCGGATGCCGCCGGGCGCCTGCACCTCGGCCACGTCGCCGACTTCCTTGACGATGAGCGCGCCCGCGATGGGCGCCCCCATCGAGACGAGCCCGAGCTTCAGGTCGGCCTCGTCCTCGCCCACGATCTGGTACGTCACGCGGCCGCCGGAGTCCTCGTCCTCGAGCACGACGGTGGCGCCGAACACCACGCGGCCGCCGGCGTCGAGCTGCGCCGGGTCGATCACCTGCGCGGCGGCGAGCTTGCCTTCGAGTTCGAGGATGCGGCCCTCGATGAAGCCTTGCTTGTCCTTGGCGGCGTCGTACTCGGCGTTCTCCGACAGGTCGCCTTGCGCGCGCGCGTCGGCGATCGCCTGGATCACGGCGTGGCGCTCGACGGTCTTGAGCCGCTGCAGTTCGGCCTTGAGCTTCTCGGCGCCGCGGACGGTGAGGGGAATGGTGGCCATGGATGCAGTCCCTGAAAACGAGTCCGCCGCCCGCGTCCGCAGGGACGGTCGGGCGGCGGAGGTTGAGCGGAGTTTATGGCAGTTCGGCGTGCAGCTCCTGCAGCGACAGCACCGTCAGGTCGTCGTCGTGCTTGAGCGCCTCGGTCGCGGCCTCGCAGCCGGCCATCGTGGTGTAGTAGGTCACGCGGTGGGCGAGCGCCGCGGTGCGGATGTAGCGCGAGTCGGCGATGGCGGTGCGCGTCTCGTCGACCGTGGTGAACACGAGCTGGATCTCGCCGGCCTTCACCATGTCGGCGATGTGCGGCCGGCCGTCCTTCACCTTGTTGACGACCTTGACCGGGATGCCCGCCTCGGCGATGGCCGCGGCGGTGCCCTTGGTGGCGACGACGCCGTAGCCCATGTTCACCAGCTCGGAGGCCACCTTCACGGCGCGCGCCTTGTCGCCGTTCTTCACCGTGATGACCACGTTGCCCTGCGACGGCAGCCGCGAGCCGGCGCCGAGCTGGCTCTTGAGCATCGCCTCGGCGAAGGTGCGCGCGACGCCCATGACCTCGCCGGTCGAGCGCATCTCGGGGCCGAGGATCGGATCGACGCCGGGGAACTTGTTGAACGGGAACACCGCCTCCTTCACGCTGAAGTAAGGCGGCACGACCTCGCGCGAGACCCCCTGCCCGGCCAGCGTGCGTCCGGCCATGCAGCGCGCGGCGATCTTCGCCAGCGGCAGGCCGGTGGCCTTGCTCACGAACGGCACCGTGCGCGACGCGCGCGGGTTCACCTCGAGCACGTAGACGGTCGCGTCGTCGCCCTCGCCCTGGATGGCGAACTGCACGTTCATCAGGCCGACGACCTTCAGCGCCCGCGCCATCAGCGCCGTCTGGCGGCGCAGCTCGTCCTGCAGCCGCTGCGACAGCGAGTACGGCGGCAGCGAGCACGCGGAGTCGCCGGAATGCACGCCGGCCTGCTCGATGTGCTCCATGATCCCGCCGATCAGCACGTCGCGACCGTCGGACAGCGCGTCGACGTCGACCTCGATCGCGTCGTCGAGGAAGCGGTCGAGCAGCACCGGGGACTTGTCGCTCACCTTCACGGCCTCGCGCATGTAGCGCTCGAGGTCCTTGTCGCCGTGCACGATCTCCAGCGCGCGGCCGCCGAGCACGTAGCTCGGCCGCACGACCAGCGGGTAGCCGATCTCGTGCGCCAGCGCGATGGCCTGCTCCTCGGTGCGCGCGGTGCGGTTGGGCGGCTGCTTCAGCCCGAGCTCGTGCAGCAGCTGCTGGAAGCGCTCGCGGTCCTCGGCGATGTCGATCGAGTCGGGCGTGGTGCCGATGATCGGCACGCCGGCGCGCTCGAGGTCGAGCGCCAGCTTCAGCGGCGTCTGCCCGCCGAACTGCACGATCACGCCGGCGGGCTTTTCCTTGTCGACGATCTCGAGCACGTCTTCCAGGGTCACCGGCTCGAAGTACAGGCGGTCGCTGGTGTCGTAGTCGGTCGACACCGTCTCCGGGTTGCAGTTGACCATGATGGTCTCGTACCCGTCCTCGCGCATCGCGAGCGCCGCGTGCACGCAGCAGTAGTCGAACTCGATGCCCTGCCCGATGCGGTTCGGCCCGCCGCCCAGCACCATGATCTTCTTGCGCGTGGTCGGCTCGGCCTCGCACTCCTCGTCGTAGGTGGAGTACATGTAGGCCGTCTGCGTCGCGAACGCGGCGGCGCAGGTGTCGACGCGCTTGTAGACCGGCCGCACGCCCAGCGCGTGGCGCCTGTCGCGCACCGCGTGCTGGTGCGTGCCGAGCAGCCGGGCCAGGCGCTTGTCGGAGAAGCCCTTGGCCTTGAGCCAGCGCAGCTCGGGCGCCGACAGGCTGTCGAGCGTGCGTCGCTTCACGTCGGACTCGATGCGCACCAGCTCCTCGATCTGCGCGAGGAACCACGGGTCGATCGCCGTCTCCTCGAACACCTCGTCGAGGCTCATGCCGATGCGAAAGGCGTCGGCGACGAACAGGATGCGCTCCGGCCCCGCGTTGCTGATCGCCTCGACGATCTCCTCGCGGTCGCGCTCGTGCACCTCGTCGCGCTCGGTCAGGCCGTCGATGCCGGTCTCCAGGCCGCGCAGCGCCTTCTGGAAGCTCTCCTGGAAGGTGCGGCCGATGGCCATGACCTCGCCGACGGACTTCATCTGCGTGGTCAGGTGCGGGTCGGCCTCGCGGAACTTCTCGAACGCGAAGCGCGGCACCTTCGTGACGACGTAGTCGATGCTCGGCTCGAAGCTCGCGGGCGTGGCGCCGCCGGTGATGTCGTTGCGCAGCTCGTCGAGCGTGTAGCCCACGGCCAGCTTGGCGGCCACCTTGGCGATCGGAAAGCCTGTGGCCTTGGAGGCCAGCGCCGATGAACGCGACACGCGCGGGTTCATCTCGATCACGATCATCCGGCCGTTGCGAGGATTGATCGCGAACTGCACGTTGGAGCCGCCGGTGTCCACGCCGATCTCGCGCAGGATCGCGATCGACGCGTTGCGCATCAGCTGGTATTCCTTGTCCGTCAGGGTCTGCGCCGGCGCGACGGTGATCGAGTCGCCGGTGTGGATGCCCATCGGGTCGAGGTTCTCGATCGAGCAGACGATGATGCAGTTGTCCGCGCGGTCGCGGACGACTTCCATCTCGTACTCTTTCCAGCCGAGCAGCGACTCCTCGATCAGCAGCTCGTGCGTCGGCGAGAGGTCGAGCCCGCGCTTGCAGATCTCCTCGAACTCCTCGGGGTTGTAGGCGATGCCGCCGCCGGTGCCGCCGAGCGTGAAGCTCGGGCGGATGACCATCGGGAAGCCCCCTCTCGCGTCCACGCCGAGCTCGGCCTGGATGCGCCGCTGCACCGTCCAGGCCTCTTCCATCGAATGCGCGATGCCGCTCTTGGCCGAGTCGAGGCCGATGGACGTCATCGCGTCCTTGAACTTCAGCCGGTCCTCGGCCTTCTCGATCGCGCGCTCGTTGGCGCCGATCATCTCGACGCCGTACTTCGCGAGCACGCCGTGGCGATGCAGGTCGAGCGCGCAGTTCAGCGCCGTCTGGCCGCCCATCGTCGGCAGGATCGCGTCGGGCCGCTCCTTGGCGATGATCTTCTCGACGACCTGCCAGGTGATCGGCTCGATGTAGGTGGCGTCGGCCATGCCGGGGTCGGTCATGATCGTCGCCGGGTTGCTGTTGACGAGCACGACGCGGTAGCCTTCCTCGCGCAGCGCCTTGCACGCCTGCGCGCCGGAGTAGTCGAACTCGCAGGCCTGGCCGATGACGATCGGGCCGGCGCCGATGATCAGGATGCTCTTCAGATCGCTGCGCTTAGGCACGGGCGGTCTCCATCATCTTCACGAAGCGATCGAACAGGTAAGCGATGTCGTGCGGCCCCGGCGATGCCTCGGGATGACCCTGGAAGCAGAACGCGGGCTTGTCGGTGCGCGCGAGCCCCTGCAAGGTGCCGTCGAACAGGCTCACGTGCGTGGCGCGCAGGTTCGCCGGCAGGCTCTTCGGGTCGACCGCGAAGCCGTGGTTCTGGCTCGTGATGCTCACGCGGCCGCTGTCGAGGTCCTTCACCGGATGGTTGGCGCCGTGATGGCCGAACTTCATCTTGAAGGTCTTCGCGCCCGACGCGAGCGCGAGGATCTGGTGCCCGAGGCAGATGCCGAACACGGGCAGGCCGGCCTCGACCAGCGCGCGCGTCGCGGCGATCGCGTAGTCGCACGGCTCGGGGTCCCCCGGCCCGTTGGAGAGGAACACGCCGTCGGGACGCAGCTTCAGCACCTCGGCCGCGGGCGTGCGCGCCGGCACCACGGTGACGCGGCAGCCGCGCGAGGCCAGCATGCGCAGGATGTTGCGCTTGACGCCGAAGTCGTAGGCCACGACATGGTGCCGCGGCGCCGATTGCGTGCCGTAGCCGCTGCCCAGCCGCCACTCGGTCTCGGTCCACTGGTACGGCGAGTCGGTCGAGACCTCCTGCGCGAGGTCGAGCCCGGCCATGCTCGGCGCCGCGCGCGCGGCCGCCACCGCCTCGGCGACGTGATCGGGCGTCACGACGGTGCCGGCCGCGAAGGTGGCGATGCAGCCGTTCTGCGCGCCGGTCGTCCTCAGCACGCGCGTGAGGCGGCGGGTGTCGATGCCGGAGATGGCCACCGTGCCCTCGCGTCGCAGGTACTCCGGCAAGCCGGCGCTGGCGCGGAAGTTCGACACGCGCGGCGGCAGGTCACGGATCACCAGGCCGGCGGCATGCACCTTCGAGGCCTCGACGTCCTCGGCGTTGACCCCGGTGTTGCCGATGTGCGGATACGTCAGGGTGACGATCTGCCGGCAGTAGCTGGGGTCGGTGAGGATTTCCTGGTAGCCGGTGAGCGCGGTGTTGAACACCACCTCGCCGACCGTGCGGCCGGGTGCGCCGATCGAGACTCCCTGGAACACGGTGCCGTCTGCGAGGGCGAGCAAGGCGGGAGGCAGGACGGGCAGCAAGAGAAGACTCCGGATGTGGCGCGCGCGGCAAGCCTCCTCCGGGTTTCCCTGGTCTGGCGCCAGGGCCTGCGGCCTGGGGGGAATCGGCGGGGGAACGTCGCGGCGCGGATGGGTGCGGACAAACCCGCGGATTGTAGCCGCGGCCATCGCCGCAGCCGGTCGCGCGACGGGCCGCCGACGCCGCGATCAGGCGCCCAGCGCGGCGATGCCGGCACGGGCGATCTGCGCGTCCTCCGTCGACTTCACGCCGCTGACGCCGACCGCGCCGAGGCACTGCCCGTCGACCACGATCGGCACCCCGCCCTCGAGCATGCCCTCGAGCAGCGGCGCGCTCAGGAACGACACCCGCCCCTGGTTGATCATGTCCTCGTAGACCTTGCTCTCGCGGCGCCCCAGCGCGGCGGTGCGAGCCTTGGCCGGCGCGATGTGCGACGACACCGGCGGCGCGCCGTCGAGGCGCTGCAGCCACAGCAGGTGCCCGCCGTCGTCGACCACGGCGATCGACACCGCCCAGGCGTGGCTCAGCGCCTCGGCCTCGGCGGCGGCGGCGATGCGCTTGACGTCTTCGAGCGTGAGGTACGGCTTGTTCTTCATGCGGACAATGCTCGACTGCGACGGTGGGGAACTAGAATTCGGCGGCGGAGATCATAGCCCGCGTCCACCACACCACCTTTCTCGGAGGTTCCATGGAAGAACGCCTGCAAACCGTCACCACCGCCTACGGTGCCGGGACGGGTGCGCTGGCCGAACAGCGCAACCGTGTGTTGCGCAACACCTACTGGCTGCTGGCGCTGTCGCTGATCCCGACCGTGCTGGGCGCCTGGGTCGGGGTGACCACGGGCATCGTGAACGCCATGGGCGCCGGCATGAGTCTCGTGGTGTTCCTGGTCGGCGCGTTCGGCCTGATGTTCGCGATCGAGAAGACGAAGAACTCGTCGACCGGCGTCGTCATGCTGCTGGCCTTCACGTTCTTCATGGGCCTGATGCTCGCGCGGCTGCTGTCGGTGATCCTCGGCTTCCGCAACGGCCCGTCGCTCGTGATGACCGCCTTCGGCGGCACCGCGGTCGTGTTCCTCGCGATGGCGAGCCTGGCCACGGTGATCAAGCGCGACCTGTCGAACATGGGCAAGTTCCTGTTCGTCGGCGCGATCCTGCTGCTGATCGCCGGCATCGTGAACGTGTTCCTGCAGTCCGGCGCGCTGATGATGACGCTCGCCGTCATCGCGATCGGCCTGTTCTCGGCCTTCATGCTGTACGACATCAAGCGCGTGATCGACGGCGGCGAGACGAACTACATCACCGCCACCCTGGCGATCTACCTGGACGTCTACAACGTGTTCCAGTCGCTGCTGGCGCTGCTGGGCATCTTCGGCGGCGAGCGCGAATAAGACGCGCACCGCGTCGCGACGAACGGGGTCCCGCGGGACCCCGTTTCCATTTCCGCCTCTTGTTCCGGCACCGGCTCCGGCGGGCCCGCCGCGGTCAGCCGCCGGCGCCGCGCGAGGGCCCTGCGCCGTCGCGCTCGAAGACCGCGATGCTCTCGACATGCGCGGTGTGCGGGAACATGTTCACCGCGCCCGCGGCGCTGCAGCGATAGCCGGCCTGGTGCACCAGCAGCCCGGCGTCGCGCGCCAGGGTGGCCGGGTTGCAGCTCACGTAGACGATGCGCTGCGGCAGCAGGCCGGCGCCCTCGCCCGACGCGTGCAGGTCCGCGGCGGCCTTGGCCAGCGCGAAGGCGCCCTCGCGCGGCGGATCGACCAGCCAGCGGCGGCTCGGACCCCAGCGCCGCAAGTCGTCGGCACCGATCTCGAAGAGGTCGCTCGCCTCGAAGCTCGCGCGATCGGCCAGCGCGTTGGCGCGCGCGTTGTCGCGCGCCCGCTGCACCAAGGTCTCGGCGCCCTCCAGGCCCAGCACCGACGCGCCGACGGCCGCGATCGGCAGGCTGAAGTTGCCGAGCCCGCAGAACCAGTCGATCACCCGATCGCCGGCTGCCGGCTCGAGCAGCCGCACCGCCCGCGCGACCAGCACGCGGTTGACGTGCGGGTTGACCTGCGTGAAGTCGGTCGGCCGGAACGGCATGCGCACGCCGAACTCGGGCAGCGCGTAGGCGAGCTCGGCACCGTCTGCATCGAGGCGGTGGGCCGAGTCGGGACCCTTGGGCTGCAGCCACCACTGCACGCCCGGGTGACGTGCCGCGAACTCGCGCAGCCGCGCGAGGTCTGCGCCCGACAGCGGCACCAGGTGCCGCAGCACCAGCGCGACGACGTCGTCGCCCACCGCCACCTCGACCTGCGGCAGACGGTCGCGCGCGTCCATCGCCATCACCAGCTCGCGCAGCGGCACCAGCAGCGCCGACACCTGCGGCGGCAGCACCGCGCACGATCGCATGTCGGCGACGTAGCTCGACTTGCGCTCGTGGAAGCCGACCAGCACCGCGCCCTTCTTCGCCACGTAGCGCACCGACAGCCGAGCGCGCCAGCGGTATCCCCAGGCCGGGCCTTCGATCGGCCGCAGCACGCGCGCCGGCCGCACCTTGCCCACGTGCCACAGTGCGTCTTCCAGCGCACGCTGCTTGACCGCCACCTGGGCGGACGCCGCGAGGTGCTGCAGTTTGCACCCCCCGCACGCGCCGGCGTGCAGCCCGAAGTGCGGGCAGCGCGGCGCGACGCGCATCGGGCTCTCGCGCCGGACGTCCTCGACGACGCCCTGCTCCCAGTTCGCCTTGCGGCGCACGATGCGCGCGCGCAACGTCTCGCCCGGCAATGCGCCTTCGACGAACACCACCTTGCCGCCGCCGTCGTGCGCGACGCCCTGTCCGTCGAGGTCGAGCGACTCGATGGCCAGCCAGCTCCCGTCTTCACTCATGCGGCCGGATTATCCCGGCCACGCATCGAGGTACTCGCGCCAGTGCGGCTCGTCATCGCCGGCGAGCGCCGCCACCGCCTCGCGCGTGTGCGCGATCTCGCGCTCGTACTCGGCCTCGGTGAAGCCGCCGCGCATCTTCTGGAAGCGGCAGTACAGCAGCCACGTGTTCATCACGTCGGTCTCGCAGTAGCGGCGGATGTCCTCGAGGCGCCCGTCGAGCCACGCGCCGTAGACGGCCGAGCCGTCCATGCCCAGCTTGCCCGGAAAGCCGCACAGCCTGGCCATCGCGTCGAGCGGCGCGCTCGCACGCGGCTGGTACAGCGCCAGCAGGTCCATCAGGTCGAGGTGGCGCATGTGGTAGCGCGAGATGTAGTTGTTCCACTTGAACTCGCGGTCGTCCTCGCCCATGTCCCAGTACTTGTCGGCCACCACGCCGTGCATCAGCCCGCGCAGGTGCAGCACCGGCAGGTCGAAGCCGCCGCCGTTCCAGCTCACGAGCTGCGGCACCTTCTTCTCGACGGTACGGAAGAACTGCTGGATCACGCGGCCTTCGTCGGTGGCCGTCGTGCCGACGGCCGTGCGGTCGACGAAGGAGTGCACGCGCAGCCCGTCGGCGTCGCGGAACACGCAGCTCACCGCCACCACGCGCTGCAGGTGCAGCGGCATGAAGTCGCTCTTGCCGCCCTCGGCGCGCTCGGCCAGCTCGGCGGCGTAGACCTCGGCGTCGCTCGCGCCGGCGGCGGCACCGCGCAGCGCGCGCAGCCCGGCGACGTCGGTGATGGTCTCGATGTCGAAGACGAGGACCGGCCAGTTCGAGGGCATCGCGCGGCCGGCCTCAGAAGATCGAGTCGCGGTCGATGCCCTGCCGGATCATGCGCCGCTTGAGCTTGAGCAGCGCCTCCTGCTGGATCTGGCGGATGCGCTCGCGCGTGAGGCCCAGCCGCTCGGCCAGCACCTCCAGCGTCTCGGGCTCGCGGTCGTGCAGCCCGTAGCGGCCGGCCAGCACCTCGCGCTCGCGCTCGCTCAGCTCGGCCAGTCCGTGGTCGAGCAGCTGCTCGACCTCGCGGCTGAGGGTCAGGCCCATCGGGTCGATCGCCTGATCGTCGGCCACCGTGTCGAGCATGGACTCGCCGGCGTCGCGCTCGAGCGGCGCGTCGAGCGACGTCGGCAGCTCGGCGAACTTCAGCAGCTCCGACACCTCCTGCACCGGCCGGCTCAGCGCCGCGGCCACCTGCTCCACGCGCACCGGCTTGTCGCCTTCGGGCCCGCGCGCCGACTGCGCCTCGAGCGCACGGCGCGCCTTGAGCACCTGGTTCAGGTCGCGCACCACGTGCACCGGCAGCCGCACCAGACGCGCCTGGTGCATGATCGCGCGCTCGATGTTCTGCCGGATCCACCACGACGCGTAGGTCGAGAAGCGGAAGCCGCGCTCGGGCTCGAACTTGCCGATGGCGTGCATCAGCCCGAGGTTGCCTTCCTCGATCAGGTCGGTCATCGGCAGACCGCGGCCGAGGTAGTTCTTCGCGATGCTCACCACGAGCCGGAGGTTGCGCTCGATCATCTGCTGGCGCGCCGCGAAGTCGCCGGCCCGCGCCAGCACCGCGGTGTCGTACTCCTCCTGCGGGCTGAACAGCGGCGCCTTGCGGATCTCGCGCAGGTAGGTCTGCAAGGTGTTGCCGACCTCCGGGTCGCCCATCGGGATGTCGACCGCCGCGACGGGCTCGGCGCCGTCGTCCAGGGTGGGCGGCTCGGCCTCCGGCAGGTGCCCGTTGGCCGCCGCGAGCACGGCCTCGTCGTGACGGGGAGGCGGCGCCACGGGCCGCTTCGTCGCATGCCCGTTCGGCGTGAGGCGCCTCCTGGTCATGCCCATACTCCGCTGCTGCGCGCCCGCTATCGCTGCGGCAGCAGCTTGGCGGGATCGACCGGCTTGCCCTGGCGCCGGATCTCGAAGTGCAGCTGCACCCGGTCGGCGTCGCTCGAGCCCATCTCGGCGATCTTCTGCCCGCGGCGCACCGGCTGGTCTTCCTTGACCAGCAGGGTCTGGTTGTGCGCGTAGGCCGTGAGGTAGGTGTTGTTGTGCTTGACGATCACGAGGTTGCCGTAGCCGCGCAGCCCGGAGCCTGCATACACCACGCGGCCATCGGCCGCCGCGAGCACCGGATCGCCGGCCTTGCCCGCGATCGCGAGCCCCTTGTTGCGCGCCTCGTCGAACGCTGCGATCACCTGCCCGCTGGCCGGCCACATCCAGTTGATGTCCTCTTCGCCTTCGCGCGAGGGCGCGGGCGAGGCCGGCGGCAAGGTGGCCGCAGGTGTGACCGCCGCCACGGCCGGCGCCGTCGCCGCAGGCGCGGACGCACCCGGCGACACGGCCGGCGGCTTGGCGTCGAGCGGACGGCTCTGCACGGCCGGCGGCGGCGCCACGCCACGCGCGGCCACGGCATTGCCGTCGGCACCGGGCGGCAGCACGCGCAGCACCTGCCCGACTTCGAGCACGTTCGGGTTGTCGAGGTTGTTCCAGCGCATGATGTCGCGCCAGCTCTGGCCGGTCTCGAGGCCGATGCGCATCAGCGTGTCGCCCGGACGCACGGTGAAGTAGCCGGGCTTGCCGGCGTTCTCGGCGCCGGGCGCCGGCTTGGACGGATCGGCCGGCATCGTGGCCGCCGGCGCGGCCGTCACCGCGCCGTTGGCCTGTGCGGCGGGCCGCCCCGCGGTGCGATCCTCGACCGGCGCATGGTGACGCGGCGAGGCACAGCCGGCCAGCAGCGCGACGACCACGGCCGCGGTCGCGAGCGAAGGACGGAAGTGTGGACGCATCGGCATGGTGTCGGGAAGCTCCCTCAGGCGAGGCCCGATCTTAAGGGAACGAAGTGCACGGCTTCGTGAACCGAGTGCCGCAGTGCGGCTTCGGTGCGGTCGACCACCACCAGCCGCTGCGGACGGCCCGGCGCATCGTGCAGCGGCGCGACGAGCCGACCGCCCACCGCGAGCTGCTCGGTCCAGGCCGCCGGCAGGTCCTCGCCGCCGGCCGCCGCGATGATCGACGCGTAGGGCGCGTTCGGCGGATGGCCGAGCCGGCCGTCGCCGTACAGGAGGCGGATGTCGGCCAGCCCGCGCGCCGATCGCCACGGCGCCAGGTTCTCGCGCGCCTTGTCGTGCAGCGGCTTCAGGCGCTCGATGGAGATGACATTGCGCGCCAGCCGCGCGAGCACGGCAGCCTGGTAGCCGCAGCCCGTGCCGATCTCGAGCACGCGGCCGAGATGGCCCGACGCGCGCGCCGCGGCGCCGTCGAGCAGCAGCTCGATCATGCGCGCCACCACGGACGGCTTGCTGATCGTCTGGCCGTGGCCGATCGGCAGGCTCGTGTCCTCGTAGGCCTGCGTCGCCAGCGCGCTGTCGATGAACTGGTGGCGCGGCACCGCCGCCAGCGCGGCCAGCACGCGCTCGTCGCCGATGCCGGCCGCGCGCACGCGCTCGGCCATGCGCGCGCGCACGGCCTCCGAGTCCAGGCCGAGCCCGGTCGGCGCCGCCGCGCGGCGCGCGTGCTCGGCCGCTTCGTGCACCGGCCGCTGCGGACGCAGCAGCGGCGCGGCGCGCGACGCGTCGGCGACGCGCTCGATCGACAACGGAAAGCCCGGCGGCGCGCGCCGCCCGTTGCGGCCCACGCGCAGGCCCCGCGCTGCCGGCGCGCGCCGCCCGTTGCGGCTCACGCTCAGGCCCCGCGCTGCAGGCGCGCGCGCCAGGCGGGCAGCGAGCCGTGGTCGGTGAGGTCGACCTGCAGCGGCGTGATCGACACGCAGCCGTTGGCCGTGGCGTGGAAGTCGGTGCCCTCGCCCGCCTCGCGCGCGTCGCCGGCCGGGCCGATCCACCAGATCGGCTCGCCGCGCGGGTTGATCTGACGGATCACCGGCTCGCTCGCGTGGCGCCGGCCGAGCCGCGTGACCACGCGCGGCAGCCGGTCGGCGTCGGCGCGGTTGGGGATGTTCACGTTCAGCAGGAACGGCCCGCCGGGCGGCGGCGCCGCGACCAGTTCGCGCAGCAGCGTGCGCGCCACGCGCTCGGCCGCGTCGAGATGGCCCCAGCCCTTGTCGACCAGCGAGAACGCGACGGCCGGAATGCCGAACAGGTAGCCCTCCATCGCCGCGGCCACCGTGCCCGAGTAGAGCGTGTCGTCGCCCATGTTGGCGCCGTTGTTGATGCCCGAGACCACGAGGTCGGGCCGCTGCGGCAGCAGGCCCGTGAGCGCGACGTGCACGCAGTCCGACGGCGTGCCGTTGACCACGCGCACGCCGCTGTCGGCGGCGAACACCGACAGCGGCCGGTGCAGGGTGAGCGAGTTGGACGTGCCGCTCGCGTTCTGCTCGGGCGCGACGATGTCGATCTCGCCCAGCCCGTCGCAGGCGCGCACGAGGGCGGCGAGTCCCGGTGCGAGATAGCCGTCGTCGTTCGCGATGAGGATGCGCATGCGCGGGATTGTAGGGAGTCGCGCGTCGCGCACGTGACGCGCGCGCGGCCGCCAGCGCG
>CAZFET010000075.1:5547-12725 GCA_964517545.1 uncultured Burkholderiaceae bacterium | reverse complement strand
CTCGCTGCGGCCGATCACCACGCGCGTCTACCGCGCCGGCGAGCACCGGGTGGAGCTGATGGTCAACGGCCGCTGCGTGGCCGAGACGTCGTTCCGGCTCGTCCTGTAGCCGCCGCGGCTCACGACACCGCGCCCACGCCGTAGCGCCCGCTCAGCAGCCGCCCGGTGCGGAAGCGCTCGATCGAGTACGGCGCGAGAGCCACGTCGGACGGCAGGCCGAGCACCTCCTGCGCGAGCACGCACCCGACCGCGGGCGACAGCTTGAAGCCGTGGCCCGAGAAGCCGAACGCCACCACCAGGCCGTCGAGCCCGGGCACGCGGCCGAGCACCGGGTTCCAGTCGGGCGTCACGTCGTACACGCCGGTCCACGACGACGCGAGTCCCGCCGTCTCGAACGACGGGAAGCGCTCGGCCACCTGCGCGCCGATCTCGACCACGGTGTCCATCGACACGTAGCCCTGCTCGGCATCGGGCTCGGCGAGCGGCTCGCCGCTGGTGCCTTCGCTCACCAGCATCTGCGTGCCGCCGTAGCTGCGGCAGTACAGCATGCCGGGCGAGCCGAGATCCTTGTAGACCGGCATCGCGAAGGTGTACGGCTCGGGGCCTTCGAGCGCGAGCACGACGTGCCGCTCGGCGGTCACCGGCATCGCGATGCCGGTCCAGCGCTCGAGCGACTTCGCCCAGATGTTCTGCACGCTCACCACCGTGCCGGCGAGCAGCCGGCCCTGCGGCGTGTCGACGCCGATCACGCGGCCGTGCTCGATCACGAGGCCCTGCACCTCCACCCCCTCGGCGATGCGCACGCCGCGGCGCCGCGCCGCGCGCGCGAAGCCGCTGGCCACGAGATAGGCGTCGGCGAAGCCGGCCTGCGGCTCGAAGCCGATGAGCGCGGCGTCGTCGAAGCGGCAGATCGGCAGCCGCTCGGCCGCCTCGGCCGGCGACAGCTCGCGCACCTCGATGCCGCGCGCGCGCTGCCCGTCGATCGAATCGCGCAGCGCCGCGAGCTTCGGTCCCTCGGGTGCGGCGATCAGGTAGCCGCAGCGCACCAGGCCGGCCGATGCCTCCTCGTCGCCCAGCACCTCGGCGAAGCGCTCGAACACCTGCCACGAGCGCCGCGCGAGCTCCACGTTCTCGGGCACCGAGTAGTGCGTGCGCAGGATGCCGCTGGACTGCGCGCTCGTGCCGGCGCCGACCTGCGCGCGCTCCAGCACCAGCACGTCGCGCGCACCGAGCGCGGCGAGGTGGTACGCGACCGAGGTGCCGACCACGCCGGCGCCGATGACGATGACTTCGTGGGTGCGGGGCAGGATCGTGGACATCGAGCAGGACTTCCGGCGGCACGGTGCGGACGCGCAGGCGCGAGCTTAGCCTGCGGCACCGCGCCGGCAAGGGCAATTCACGATGCGGTTCGCGGCGCCGCGGCGCTATCGTCGCCGGACCCATCACCGCACGACGAGGAGTACCCGATGAGACTGTCCTGGAAGTTCGCCGCAGCGCTGGCCGCGGCCGCCGTCGTCGCCACCGGCGCGCTGGCGCAGCAGCGGATGTTCTTCGGCATCGCCACCGGCGGCACCGGCGGCACCTACTACCCGCTGGGCGGCATGCTGGCGCAGCTCATCTCGAACAAGGCGGTGGTCGACGGCAAGAAGATCAGCGCCACCGCCGAGGCGGCCGGCGCCTCGGTCGGCAACGCCAAGCTGCTGGGCAACAAGGAGATCGAGTCGGCCTTCGTCGCCGCCGACATCCTCGACGCGGCCTACAACGGCACCAACCAGTTCGCGGGCGCGCCGCTGAAGAACCTGCGCGCCCTCGGCGCGCTGTACCCCGAGACGGTGCAGCTCATCACGCGCGCCGACTTCAACATCAACAGCGTGCGCGACCTCAAGGGCAAGAGCGTGTCGTCGGGATCGCCGGGCTCGGGCCAGTACCAGTTGCTGACCGACCTGCTCAAGGTGCACGGCATGAGCCGCAGCGACATCAAGGAAGACCTCTCGTCGTTCACGCAGGCCGTCGACAAGATCAAGGACGGCAACCTGCACGCGACGCTCATCACCGCCGGCGTGCCGACCGCCGCGGTCACCGACTTCGCGCAGAGCCACGCGCTGAAGGTGATCCCGCTGTCGGGCCCCGAGATCGCCGAGTTGCAGAAGCAGCAGCCCTACT
Organism: uncultured Burkholderiaceae bacterium; assembly: GCA_964517545.1. Lineage (GTDB taxonomy): Bacteria > Pseudomonadota > Gammaproteobacteria > Burkholderiales > Burkholderiaceae_C > CAZFET01. The sequence continues at coordinate 10,562 of CAZFET010000075.1, read as the reverse complement.
ACGTGCGCGTGCCGTTGCCGGCCAACACCTACAAGGGCCAGACCGCGGCCGTCGACACGCTGGCCGTCATGGCGGTGTGGGCGACGCACGACGCGGTGCCCGAGAACGTGGCCTACGAGGTGACCAAGGCGCTGTACGAGAACACGGCCATCATGGGCCAGGTGCACGTGCAGGGGAAGAACATCTCGCTGAACACGGCCACCGCGGTCGGCACCGCGCCGCTGCACCCGGGTGCGGCCCGCTACTTCAAGGAAAAGGGCGTGCTGAAGTGACGCGCGCGTGGCGCGCCGCCGCGTGCGGCGGCGCGTTCGCCGCGGCGGCGGCCGGCGCGTGGGCCTACGTCCCGGCCGGCAGCCCGGCCGCCACCACGGCCGGCACCGTGGCCGGCACCCCGGCCGCCTCCTGCGAACTCGTGCTTGCCGAGCACCGCAGCGGCCGCGAGCTGATGCGCGTGCCGCTCGATGCCACACGGCCCGAGGCGCGCATCGCGTTCGAGCATTCGGTGCTCGGCACGACGGTGGTCGACCGCTACGAGTTCCGCCCTCGGCCGGTGCTGGTGGAGGAGCGCTTCGACGGCGCGGGCTACGGCCTGCCGCACGCGGCCGCCGCCGGCGAGCGCCTCGAGCGCGACGGCAGCGCCTGGCGGCTCGTGCTGCAGCGCGCGGTCGAGCCGCTGGTGGTGCGCCCGCTGCCGGCGCAGCACATGCGGCTGCTGCTGCCCGACGGCCCGCTGCCGCTGGCACGCCTGGGCAGCGGCCCGATCGAGCTGCGCGCGGCCGGCTGCCCCGCGTCCTGACGTTCCCGTCCGATGCCCTGACCGATGCCCCGATGAGCACCACCGCCCAGGACGAAGTCGACCGGCTGATCGAGCAGTTCGACCCCGAGTCGAACTTCCGCCGCCTGGCCGGCGTGTCGGCCGGCATCGTGACCGTGATCGCGGTCGCGCTGTCGGGCTGGCACTACTACACCGCGGGCTTCGGCCTGCACAACGAGATCGCGCACCGCGCCATCCACCTGGCGGTGGTGCTCGGGCTGTGCTTCCTCGTCTTCCCGCGGCAGGCGCGGCTGCCAGGCGCGTGGGAGTGGATCGTCTCGGCCGGGCTCGCGCTGTTCTACGTGGTCATGGGCTGGAGCCTGCTGCAGTCGGTCGGCGGCGACGTGCCGTTCGCGGCGCAGGCCGCCTTCGGCGTCGTGCTGCTCGCGATCGCGGGGCTGTCGCTGCCCTTTCGCGCCTACGACGGCAGCCACCACCACATCCCGTGGCGCGACTGGGTGTTCGCGGGCCTCGCGTCGAGCTTCTCGCTGTACCTGCTGCTGTTCTTCGACAGCATCTTCATCGACCGCCCCGGCCAGCACACGCCGGTCGACCTGATGTTCGGCGTGATCGCGATCGCGATGGTCATCGAGGCGACGCGACGCACGATGGGCGTGTTCCTGCCGCTGCTGGCGGTGGTGGTGGTGCTGTACGGCATCTTCGGGCCTTACCTGCCCGGCGGCCTGGCGCACCGCGGCTACAGCGTGCCGCGCGTGGTGGCGCACCTGTACAAGGGCACCGAGGGCATCTACGGCATCCCGGTCGGCGTGGTGGCGACCTTCGTCTTCCACTTCGTGCTGTTCGGGATCATGGCGCAGCTCACCGGCCTCGGGCAGCTGTTCGTCAACCTCGCCACCATCGCGGCCGGACGCTTCGCCGGCGGGCCGGCCAAGGTGAGCGTGGTCTCGTCGGGCATGTTCGGCATGATCAGCGGCAGCGCGATCGCCAACACCGTCACCACCGGCGTGATGACCATCCCGCTGATGAAGAGGGTCGGCTTCGCGCCGCGCTTCGCCGGCGCGGTGGAGGCGTCGGCCTCGTGCGGCGGGCAGGTCACGCCGCCCATCATGGGCGCGGCCGCGTTCATCATGGCCGAGACCCTGGGCGTGCCGTACAACCAGCTCGTGCTGATCGCCGTCGTGCCGGCGGCGCTGCACTACCTCGCCATCCTGTGGATGGTGCATCTCGAGGCCAGGCGGCTGAAGCTCGCCGGCATGGACCCGTCGGAGATCCCCTCGCTCGGCCTGGTGCTGCGCAGCTCGTGGCACCTGTTCATCCCGCTGGTCGCGATGGTCACCTTGCTGCTGATGCAGTACACGCCCTTTCTCGCGGCGTTCTGGGGCATCACCCTGACGATCGCGTGCTCGTGGATCCCGAAGCTGCTCGGCCCGCTCGGCAAGGGCATGACCGGCCTCGCGATCACGCCGCGCGCGCTGGTGCAGGGCTTCGAGATGGGCGCGAAGTCGGCGCTCGGCATCGGCGCGGCGTGCGCCTGCGTGGGCTTCGTGCTGGGCATTACCACGCTCACCGGCATGGGCTTCAAGTTCTCGGCCTTCGTGCTCGACCTGTCGGGCCACGCGGCGCAGGCGGTGGCCGCGCTGGACGTGATGAACTGGTTCGACCTGAAGGACGTGACCATCCTGTTCGGCCTGCTGTTCACCGCCGCGGCCTGCATCGTCATGGGCTCGGGCGTGCCGACCACGCCGACCTACATCATCCTCGCGTCCATCGTCGCGCCGGCGCTCGCGCAGCTGGGCGTGCCGCAGCTGGCGACGCACTTCTTCGTCTTCTACTACGGCGTGCTGGCCGACGTGACGCCGCCGGTCGCGCTGGCCGCGTTCGCCGCGGCGGGCATCGCGCGCAGCGAGCCCATGCGCACCGGCATGACGGCGTTCCGGCTGTCGATGGGCAAGGCGCTGGTGCCGTTCGCGTTCGTGTACTCGCCCGCGTTGCTGTTCATCGACTTCACCTGGGGCGCGTTCGCGCTCGCGCTGGCTTCGGCCGTGGTGGCGATCATGGGCCTCGGCGCGGCCTACACCGGACACCTGCGCCGGCCGATCGGAAGGCCCGCGTTCCTCGTGTTGAACGTGCTCGCGCTGTCGCTGGTGTTCGCCAACCCGGTGGTGTCGGCGGTGGCGATCCCGCTGGTGCTGGCGATCCTGGCGTGGCACGCGCGGCCCGAGCGCGTGCCGGCCGTGGCCTGAGCGCGCGCCCGAGGCGGTCGCGCCGTCAGTTCGACGTTCCGCGATCGTCGTCGGCGTCGCACATCGGGTCGGGCACGTAGCCGGCGTCGCGCACGCGGCCCTCGCCGGTCATGGTGACCACGAACCACTGGCAGAACGTGGCGTCGTAACGATAGGCCCACAGCTCCACGCCCCCGCGCGCACCGCGCCGCTCGCTCGGCGTGCCCAAGCGCGCGAGCACGTCGTCGCGCGCGCTGCCGGGCTGCACCGCCGCGAAGTTCGCTTCGGTCAGCACCTGGCTCACCGTGGCGACGCGGCCGTCGGCGTCGAGGTCGATCATCCAGGTGTGCTTGCCGTAGGGGCCGCGTGCGTACTCGAGCCGCGATCGGCCGCCGGGCAAGGCGTGGCGTGCCGTCGGCGGACCCATCGAGCGCGCCACGTCGTCGGCGCTCTGGCCGGGCCGCACGGCCGTGGGCGCGTACGAACTGCAGCCCGCCGCGAGCACGGCGGCCGCGCAGGCGAGCATCGGGATCGGACGGTTCATCGCAGCACTCCTGCCGGAGACCGGCGGCCCGATGGTGCGCGCGGCGCGCGACCCTCGCAAGCGGCCGGACTTACCGCATCGTGGCGGCGCCGAGCGACACCACGATGTCGTGCGCCGCGATCCAGCCGCCGGCCACCGCGCTGAGCAGGCCGTTGCCCGACAGATACCCCGCCACGCCGCGGCCCGACACGCCGCGCGCCGCGCCGCCGGCCGCCCACAGGTTGGCGAACGTGCCGCCGCCGGCGCGGCGCACGCGACAGCGCTCGTCGACGTCGAGCCCGCCTTGCGTGTGGAACAGCGCCCCGGTCACGCGCACGGCGTGCAGCGGCGGCACGAGCGCGCGGCGGTGCACGCGCCCGAAGCGGTCGGGCCGGCCGCTGCGCGCCGACTCGGCGATCGCGGCGAAGGTGGCCTCGACGGCCTGCGCGTCGCAGCCGATCAGCGCGGCCAGCGCCGCCGCGTCGCGCGCCTCGCGCAGCGCGCCGGCCGCGCGCGCCTCGCGGAAGTCGGGGAACTGCTCGCCCAGCGCGACCAGCGGCGCGTCGTACACGTTCCACGCGATGCCGCCCGGGCAGGCGAGCACGGCCACCGCCGCTTCGGAGTAGCCGCCCGACTCGTCGTGAAAGCGCCGGCCGAGCGCGTCGAGCTGCACGCCGCCTTCGGCCATCAGGGCCCAGCTCACCAGCACGCCGTGCGGCACCGCCCACGAGCCGTGCCCCTGCGCGGCGTCGAGGTCGGCCAGCGCGGCGCCCAGCGCACGACCGAAGCGGATGGCGGTGCCGTCGTTGCCGGCATGGCCGGCGAACGGCGCCTTCGCGAGCGCGGGCAGCAGCTCGGCCACCATCGCCGCATCGCCGCCGAAGCCGTTGCACGCGAGCAGCAGCGCGTCGCAGCCGATCGTCTCGCGCGAGCCGTCGGGCCGCTCGACCGTCACCGTCTGGATGCGCGGGCCGGCGGCGGCTGGCCGATCGGTGGCGTGCGGATCGGTGGCGGGCAGATCGGTCGCGTGCACGTCGACCGCACGCGCGTCGCACAGCAGCATCGCGCCGGCCGACTCGGCGGCGCGCAGCAGGCGCTGCATCAGCGCCGCGCCCGTGCGCTCGGGCACCGCGTGCATGCGCCGCGCGCCGTGGCCGGGGTACAGGAACCCGTCGAGCAGCCCGAGCTCGAGCCGCGCGTGCCCGTCGAGCCAGTCGAGCGCCGGCGCGATGGCCTCGGTGTACGCGGCCACGAGATGCGGCGCGGCCGTGCCGTGCGCCTTGCGCTGGATGTCGGCCGCGAAGCGCCGCGGCGAGTCGTCGGGCACGCCGGCCGCGCGCTGCACGCGCGTGCCGGCGGCCGGGATGAAGCCCGACGACAGCGCGGTCGACCCGCTCGGCACCGCGTCGCGTTCGATCAGCACGCAGTCGATGCCGGCCGCGCGCAGCACCAGCGCCGCCGTCAGCCCGCAGGCGCCGGCACCGACGACGACGGC
>CAZFET010000075.1:0-5537 GCA_964517545.1 uncultured Burkholderiaceae bacterium | reverse complement strand
GATGACCCGCAGGTGCTCGATGTGCCGCTCGAGCAGGGCGTGAAAGCCGTGCCGGTCCGTCGTCTCCTCGACGGGCGGCGCGGTCTTCGGCCGCCGCGCCATCAGCACGCGTCTCCGCCGACGACGGCCGGCACGTGCGAGTCGGCTGCGCGCGCCACGACGCCTGCTCCGCCGAGGCTCACGCCGTCGGTCTGAACAGGTACTCGCCGCGCGGCGGCCCGATCACCCGACCGTCCTCGTAGATCCGCATGCCGCGCAGGAAGGTCGCGTCCACGCGCGCCGACAGCTCCAGGCCCTCGAACGGCGTGTAGCCCTGGGTCGACGGCGAGTCGGCGGCGCGGATGGTCCAGGTGTGCGCCGGATCGACGATCGCGATGTCGGCGTCGAAGCCTTCGGCGATGTCGCCCTTGCGGTTCAGCCCGTAGCGCTGCGCGGGGTTCCAGCTCGTCAGCCGCGCCATGTGGTGCAGCCCGAGGCCGCGCCTCATGCCTTCGCTCACCAGCGCCGGCAGCAGGTACTCGGTGCCGCCGAAGCCCGACTTCGCCATCCAGATGTTGCCGAAGTAGCGCTTCGGGATCTTCGTCTCGTGACGGCAGCAGGCATGGTCGGACACCACCCAGTCGATCTCGCCGGCCAGCAGCGCCTGCCACAGGTACTCGACGTCCTCGCGCGGGCGGATCGGCGGGTTCACCTTGGCCAGCTCGGCCGCCTTCGAGCCGATGTCGAGCATCAGGTGGCCGATCGTCACCTCGCGCCGGAAGTCGATGTGCGGGAACACCTCGGCCATCATCAGCGCGGCCTGCACCGCCTTGCGCGAGCTCAGGTGCAGCAGGTTGATCGTGGGCAGCGCGGTCTCGTGCGCGAGGTAGCTCGCGATGAACACCGCGAGCCCTTCCGAGTGCGGCGGGCGCGACGCGTGGTACGCCGCCAGCCCCTTCATCGACGTGTCGCGCTCCACCAGCTTCGTGTAGGCGGTCATGATCTCCGCGGTCTCGCAGTGCAGCGACAGCGAGATCTGCGCGGCCTTGTCGGGCATCGCCTCGCGTGCGGCCTGCACGCCGCGCATCACGAACTCGAAGTGCGCGAGGTCGTAGCGCTCGTCCTCGCCGATCATCAGGAAGTCGCGCTGCGAGCTGCTCGCGCCGTGCAGGCCGTGCGAGCCGTAGAACATGAAGATCTTGAAGCTCGACACGCCGTGCTTCTTCACGAGCATCGGGATCTCGTCGATGTGCGTGCGGTCCATCGGCGCGAGGTGGAAGCCGTAGTCCACGTGGAAGCGGCCCTTCGCGATCTTCAGCACCTCGGGATAGAACTTCGCGTACGGCCCGCCCTTGTTCAGGTAGTACTGCCCGGTGCGGAAGTAGTTGAGCGACGAGGTCACGCCGCCCATCGCCGCGGCCTTGCTCTCGCTCACCGCGTCTTCCTCGAGCGGCGAGTAGATGCCCGAGTGCATGTGCGCGTCGACCACGCCCGGGAACGCGAGCCGGCCGCGGCCGTCGTACACGGCCTTGGCCTGCGTCGCGTCGAGCCCCGGCGCGACCTTCGCCACGCGGCCGTCGCGCACGGCGACGTCGGCCTCGTGCACCGCGTTGCCGTGCGGGCGCACGACGCGCACGTTCTTGATCAGCAGGTCCCAGCGCGGGGTGTCGGACTTCGACGGCTTCATGAGGACGAGGACTCCATTCGCTTCTTCAGGTGCGGCAGCAGGCCGCCGGCGGCCACGATCTCCCACAGGAAGGGCGGCAGCGGCGTGCACACGATGCGCTCGCCGTCGGCGCGGCGGATCACGCCGGCGCGAGCGTCGAGCTCGATGCGTTCGCCGTCGTGCAGGCGCTCGGCGTCGGCGCACTCGAGCACCGGCAGGCCGAGGTTGACGGCGTTGCGGAAGAAGATGCCGCCGAACGACGGCGCGATCACTGCCGCCACGCCCAGGTGGCGCAGCGCCGCGGCGGCCTGCTCGCGCGACGAGCCGATGCCGAAGTTCGGGCCGGCCGCGAGCACGTCGCCCGGCCTCACCTCGCGCGCGAACTCCGGCCGCAGCGACGCGAGGCAGTACTCGGCCAGCAGCGGCAGCGGCTGCGCCATCCAGCGCCCCGGCGCGAGCGCGTCGGTGTCGACGTCGGCGCCGACACGCCACACGCGCGCGGTGCGCGAGCGGCTCGCCGCAGGGTCCGACGCAAGACCCGACGCAGGATCCGCCGCAGCATGGCCGGCCGTCCGCGCGCGCGGCAGCGGCGCGCTCACGACAGCATCTCCCGCGGGTCGGCGATGCGGCCGTGCACCGCGCTCGCCGCCACGGTGTAGGGCGACGCGAGGAACACCTCCGCGTCGGCCGCGCCCATGCGGCCGCGGAAGTTGCGCGCGGTGCTCGACACCACGCGCGCGCCTTCGGGGATGCGACCGCCGTAGCCCGCGCAGGCGCCGCAGCCGACCGGCAGCAGCGTCGCGCCCGCGTCGATCAACGCGGCCAGGGTGCCGTCGGCCTCGGCCGCGCGCTGCTCGGCCACGCTGGCCGGCGCCACCATCAGCTGCACGCCGATCGCCACGTGCCGCCCGCGCAGCACGCGCGCGGCCGCGCGCAGGTCGGCGAGCTTGGCGCCGGTGCACGCGCCGAGGTAGGCCACGTCGATGCCCTCGCCCTTCGCGTCGGACACCGGCGCGCCGTTGGCCGGGCTGTGCGGCCGCGCCACCTGCGGCTCGATCGCCGCGGCGTCGAAGACGTGCTCGGCCAGCACGGCCGCGCCGGTGTCGCCGCGCCAGCGCAGCGTGTCGATGGCGTCGTCGGGCACGCCGGCGGCGCGCAGCGCCTCGCGCGTCACCGCATCGGGCGCGATCAGCCCGGCCTGCGCGCCGAGCTCGGCGCTCATGTTGGCCAGGGTCATGCGCTCGTCCATGCCGAGCGACTCCACCGCCGTGCCCGCGTACTCCACCGCCTGGTAGCGCCCGCCGTTCATGCCGAAGCGCGCCAGCAGCACGAGCATCAGGTCCTTCGCGCTCACCCCGTCGGCGAGGCGGCCGTCGAAGCGCATGCGGATGGTGTGCGGCACCTTGAGCCAGAGGCGCCCGGTGACCACCACGCCGAGCATCTCGGTCGCGCCGACGCCGAACATGTAGGCGCCGAACGCCCCGGCCGTCGGCGAATGCGAGTCGCCGCCGACGCAGAACATGCCGGGCCGGATGTGCCCGCGCTGCGGCAGCACGACGTGGCAGATGCCCTCGCGGTCGTGCACGTGCGGCAGCGCCTGCTCGCGCGCCCACTCGCGCGCGATGGCGACGATGCGGCGCGAGTCGTCGTCCTGCTCGGGCACGTAGTGGTCGATCACGAGCACGAGGCGCGACCGGTCCCGCACGCGCGCGCCCAGCTCCTTCAGCATCGGCGCCAGGCGGCGCGGCCCGCTCGAGTCGTGGAACATCGCGAGGTCCACCTCGCAGTCGACGATCTCGCCGGGCTCGACGTGCGCGCGGCCGGCCGCGCGCGCGACCAGCTTCTGCGCGAGGGTCATCGGGGCCGTCGTCGCGCCGCCCATGCGGGTCACTCCGGCTTGGCGCCCGAGTACTTCACCACGCTCTCCCAGCGCGCGATGTCGGCCTTCACGAAGCGCGCGAACTCCTCCGGGCTGCTGCCCACGGGCTCGGCGGCGTCGGCCTCGAGTCGCTTGCGGAACGCGTCGGTGGCGATGGCCGCGCGCGCCGCGTCGCTGAGGCGGCGGGTCAGCTCGGGCGGCATGCGTGCCGGACCGAACAGCCCGAACCAGGCGTTCGACTCGAAGCCCGGCAGCACCTCGGCGATGGCCGGCGCGTCGGGGAACTGCGGCAGGCGCTTCGCGCTGGTGACGCCCAGCGCCTTGAGCTTGCCGGCCTGCACCAGGCTGCGCGCGTTGCCGACGGCGGCGAACATCAGCGGCACGGTGCCGGCCACCACGTCGGCGATCGCCGGCGCGGTGCCGCGGTACGGGATGTTGACGATGTACAGCCGCGCGCGCATCTTCAGCGCCTCGCCGGCCAGGTGCAGCGACGAGCCGATGCCGCCGATCGCGAACTCGAGCCGGCCCGGCCGCTCGCGCGCGTACTCGATCAGCTCGCGCACGTCCTTCACCGGCAAGGACGGATGCGCGACCAGCACCGACGGCGACGTCGCCACCAGGGTGAGCGGCGTGAAGTCGGCCACCGGATCGAAGGGCAGCCTGGGGTACAGCCAGGCGTTGATGGTGTGGCTGGTGAAGCTGAGCAGCAAGGTGTGGCCGTCGGGCGCGGCCTTGGCCACCGCGTCCGCGGCGAGGTTGCCGCCGGCGCCCGAACGGTTCTCGACGATCACGCTGCGGCCGAGCTGGCGGCCCATCTCGGGCGCGATCTCGCGCGCCAAGGTGTCGGTCGAGCCGCCGGGCGGCGCGCCGACGACGATGCGCACGGGCGGCGCGGGCTGCGCGAGCACATCGGCCGGCCAGACGGCGGCGACGGCGGTGCTGGCGGAAGCGGCGGCGATCAGGGTGCGTCGTTGCATGGCGGTACGGTGGGGTCGATGCAGCGGTGGCTCAGAGGCCCAGGTAGGCGCGGCGCAGCTCGTCGCTGGCCAGCAGTTCGGCCGGCGTGCCGTGGAAGCGCACGCTGCCGTTCTCGACGACGTAGGCGCGCTGCGCGATCTCGAGCGACTGCGCGACGTTCTGCTCGACCAGCAGGATCGCCAGGCCCTCGCCGTGCAGCCGGCGGATCAGCGCGAACATCTCCTCGACCAGCAGCGGCGACAGCCCGAGCGAGGGCTCGTCGAGGATCAGCAGCCGCGGCTCGGCCATCAGGCCGCGGCCGATGGCGAGCATCTGCTGCTCGCCGCCGCTCATGGTGCCGGCCTTCTGCCGGCGGCGCTCGGCCAGCCGCGGGAAGGTGGCAAACACGCGCTCGAGGTTGCGCGCGCGATGCGCGCGGGCGCGCCGGTACGCACCGAGCTCCAGGTTCTCGAGCGCGGTGAGGTTCGGGAGCACGCGCCGGCCCGGAGTCAGGCCGCAGGAGGACCCGAACCTCCTGGCCATGGTGGAAGCCGGCCCGCCCGTCGTCACCATCTTCGGCAAGGCCTGGGACTTCCACGTCACCTCCGCCCTGGGCACGACGCTCCCGGAGAACCTCGCCATGATCGGCGACTCGGTGGCCTTCCTGCTGAAACACTTCGAGGAGGTCATCTTCGACGCCGCGCACTTCTTAGACGGCTTCAAGCGGAACCGCGAGTACGCGCTCGAGACGCTCCGCGCGGCGGAGGCCGCGGGCGCCCACTGTCTCGTTCTCTGCGACACCTACTGCGGCAGCCTCCCCCACGAGGTGGCGGAGATCGTCCGCGAGGTCAGGACGGTCGTGAAGTCCGCCACGCCGCTGGGGATCCACGTCCACAACGACACCGACTGCGCCGTGGCGAGCACGCTGGCCGCCGTGGCCGAGGGCGTCAACCACGTCCAGGGCACCATCAACGGCTACGGGGAGCGCTGCGGGAACGCGAACCTCGTCTCCATCATCCCGAACCTCATGCTCAAGCTGGGGCTCCGCTGTCTCCC
>CAZFET010000074.1:0-12754 GCA_964517545.1 uncultured Burkholderiaceae bacterium | reverse complement strand
GTAGTCGAGCTGCACGCAGAGGTGGTTGGCCGCGGCGAAGCGGATGGTCTCCAGCGACCCGGCTGCAGCACCCCAGGCCTGCACCATGGGCGGCAAGCGCCACGTCTCGTCCAGGGACACCCGGCCGAAGCTGCCTGCCGGTACCGCAGCCAAAGCGGATGCGGCGACGCGCTCGTCGAGCCAGTCGAACACGGCCGGCAGCTCCGCCCAGAACTCGTCGAACGGCGGGCAGGTGGGCAGCTGATGCGCGAGCATCTGCTCCCACTCCACTTCGATGGCAGTTCGCTCGGGACGGTCGGTGAGCGCCGCGAACGTCGGAACCGGGATGCCCTTGAACTCGCACTTGCGCGCCAACGTACTGCGGACGATGGCGCGGTCCGGCTGCAGGTCGTGGCGCCGCCGATAGAGATGCACCACGTCGTACAGGTCGCGCGGGCGCTGGCGCTCCGCCAGGGCGCGCATCTTCTCGGCGAAGACTTCCTCGAAGGAGTAGCTCAGGACGTGAATGCCTTCTGCCGGCACGTCGGTGTAGGGGTGGTGAACGGGTCGCTGGACCGGCGTCAGCACCAGCACTTCGTCCGCAGCCAGGTCGAGCTTGATGCGGGGCGGGTCACCTGCGCGGCCCAGGGGACCTCGATATCCGACACGACCTTGGGCCGACCGCGAACCTCGCGGGTTGGTGAACACCTCGAACTTGCGTGCTTCGGCCGGAAGCTGCAGGCCGCAGGCGTCGTAGACCCACTCGCCGATCTCCTCGAGGACCTCGGCGAGAAATGCTTCATCCAGATGCTCGGCATCCTGCAGCGTGAAGTCGAGGTCCTCCGAAAAGCGGTAGGTCTCGAAATAGCACTTCTTCAGGCAGGTGCCGCCCTTGAACACCCAGCGCGGGCCGATCACCGGGTGGGCAGCGATGTCGGCCAGGAACCAGCCGAGCGCGTAGTCCTTCTCGACGACGTGGGCCTGCAGTTGCAACTCGCCAGCGAGGGCCATGATCTCCTGCTTCGAAATCAAGGCCGCACCTCGCGAGCCTCAGTGGCCGGCACCCATACGCGCCATGCGGTCGCCAAACGATCGGCCGGCAAGGCCGGGTCGAGCTTGGCGTAGCCGGCCGACAAGTTGCGTCGGCACAGCTCGATCAGGCGCACCTGTTCAGGGTGATCTCGTTGCAGCAGGAATCCCAACCGCTTGTAGACCGAGCCGACCCCGAGCTTGCCGGCATAGTCACCGAGCTTCGCTGCCTCCTTGGGTTGGTCACGCAACAGGCTGCCCAGCATCTCGACCAAGTGCCGAATGCCACCGGCCAATGCCGGTTCGGCCAACATGTCGATCAGGGTACGCGCCGGATCCGAGACTTGAACGCGCGTGCCGCCGCGCCAGACGGTCTTGAGGCCGACGAAGTTGGACGACGGCACGGTGTGCAGTTCGAAGCGTGCCTTGCGCAGCACCGGCTTGCGGTTGCGCGGGCGCGTCGTGGTCATCACGCAAAGCGAGCGGAAGATCTGCTCGGTAAGCCCCCAGTGCTCGGCGGCGGACCAGCCGCCGATGTAGCAAGGGGCGAACATCGCGCTTGCAACCGCCCACGGATCCTCCAGCGCGACATCGGTCGACGCCGATTCAATCGGCACCGGCACGTAGGCGCCGCGCCGCACGCGCGCCAGCCATCCAGCGCGAGACCAGGCCGCCAGCCGGCGCGCTGCCGCGTCGCGCGTCATCCCGAGGACGCTGGCGGCATCGCCTGCCGTCAGCACGTGGGGGCTGTCGCGCAGCAACGTGCTGAGTTGCTCGCGGGACGTGGCGCTGAGGCCGGCTGGTTTCATGCGCTACATCTTAAGCGACGTAACGTCGTCTCCACATACTTTTCTGCGCTTCAAAAGTAGCTGATGGGCGCTACGGCGTTGGGAGGAGGCGCCTCACCGATCGTGCGGCTCGACACTGCGCACAGGGTCGGAGGCGAGCGCAGCCCGGCAGCAGCGAGCCCTCGACGCGGCGCGCAGCGCCGACACGCTGCGGCTCGCGGGCAGGCGGCAGTTCCAGCGGCCTGCCACGAGCCCCGTCCGGCGGCGAGGACGCGAGTGGCTTCGTCGCCGTTACCGGCTCATGTCCGGGTCGGACAAGGGCTCCGGTGGCCTGCCCGGAGGGAATCGAACCCCCGACCTGCGGTTTAGAAGACCGCTGCTCTATCCGGCTGAGCTACGGGCAGTGCGCGCGGCAGTGTACGGCGCGCCTCTCGTCGGAAGCGCATCAGAACAGCACCACGTCGCGCAGTGCGTGGCCGGCCGCGAGCCGGTCGAGCGCGTCGTTGATGTCGTCGAGCGCCAGGGTGCGGCCCATCAGCCTGTCGACCGGCAGGCGTCCGCGGCGGTACAGATCGATGTAGCGCGGGATGTCGCGCAGCGGCACGGCCGAGCCGATGTAGCTGCCGCGCAGGGTGCGTTCTTCGCCCACCAGCTGCGCCACCGGCAGCGCGAAGCGCGCCGCCGGGTTGGGCAGCCCGGCCGTCACGGTCTGGCCGCCGCGGCGCGTGATGCGGTAGGCCAGCTCGAAGGCCGCGGTCGAGCCGGCCATCTCGAAAGCCGCGTCCACGCCGCCGCGCGTGAGTTCGCGGATGCGCTCGGCCGCGTCGGGCTGCGACGCGTTCACGGTGGCGGTCGCGCCGAGCGTCTGCGCGAGCGCGAGCTTCTCGTCGTGGAGGTCCACCGCGACCACCTCGCGCGCGCCGGCCGCCACCGCCGCGAGCAGCGAGCTGAGCCCCACGCCGCCGAGGCCGATCACCGCCACGCTCTGCCCGGCCGCGACGCGCGCGGTGTTGATGACCGCCCCCGCGCCGGTGAGCACCGCGCAGCCGAACAGCGCGGCCTCGCGGTGCGTGATGCCGGTGTCGATCTTCACGCACGAGCGTCGCGACACCACCGCGTACTCGGCGAAGCACGAGACGCCGATGTGATGGTGGAGCGCGGTGCCGTTGCGATGCAGCCGGCGCTCGCCGCCCAGCAGGGCGCCGGCCACGTTGGCCGCCGCGCCGGGCTCGCACAGCGCCGGCCGGCCTTCGGCGCACGGCAGGCAGCCGCCGCAGCTCGGCACGAACACGAGCACGACGTGGTCGCCCGCGCGCAGGTCGGTCACGCCGGCGCCGCACTCCACCACCTCGGCCGAGGACTCGTGGCCCAGCACCATCGGCACCGGACGCGGCCGGTCGCCGTTGACCACCGACAGGTCGGAGTGGCACAGCCCCGCCGCACGGATGCGCACCAGCACCTCGCCCGCTCCGGGCGGGTCGAGCTCGACCTCGCGGATGGCCAGCGGCCGGCTCTGTGCGTAGGGAGGCGGGGCGCCGAGCGCCTCGAGGACTGCTGCGCGGATCTTCATGGCGCCTGCGACGACGGATGACGGGCAAGACGATGGTCGGGGTGAGACGATTCGAACGTCCGACCCACTGCTCCCAAAGCAGTTGCGCTACCAGGCTGCGCTACACCCCGAGTGCGGCCGATTGTAGGCGTCGGTGGTCGCGTCGGTGGTCGCGGCGGCGGCGCTCAGGCCGCGGGCGCGGGCAGCGCGAGCCGGCGCGACACCTCCATGCACTGCCGGATGTGCTGCTCGCAGACGTACTTGAGCGCGGTGAAGGTCAGCAGCGCCGACGCCGCCTGCCCGGCCAGCGGCACGTACTTGGCCGCCTGCTGCGCGGTCAGGCGCACCCCCACCACGCGCAGCGCGTGCAGGATCAGCTCGCGCGTGACGAGCCGGCCGACGAGCAGGCTGCCGCCGGCCGAGATGGCCTTGTAGACCACCACGCGCCGGTCGGGCGCGAGGCGCTCGATCTGCTCGGGCGTGAGACCGAACTCGCGGTTGATCTCCGGAATGAGCTTGAGCAGCACGGCCACGTCGGTGAGCCAGTCGACGCCGGGCACCGGCACCACCGACACGCCGGCGGCGATCAGCGCGCGCTTCGTGACCAGCCGCCGGCAGTGCCGGGCGACCGTCTCGATCTCGGCCGGCGTGTCGGGCACCACCACCCACTCGGCGCGCTCGATGCGGCCGTCCATCGCCATGCCTCAGGCGCCGCTGCCCGAGCCGGAACCCGAGCCGCCCTTGAGCTTGCCCACGACGAACAGCACGATCAGCGCGCCGATCACCGAGCCGATGAAGCCCGCGCCCTGCCCCGCCTGGTACAGCCCGAGGGCCTGGCCGAGGAAACCCGCGACGAACGAGCCGGCGATGCCGAGCAGCGCCGTCAGCACGATGCCCAGGCTCTGCGTGCCGGGCATGATCGCGCGCGCGATCAGCCCGACCACGAAGCCGACGAGGGCCATCCACACATAGCTCATGGGCAACTCCGATCGATGAGTGAAGGTCGCGCGACTTTAGCGGCGGCCCGCGCGGCGCGCTACCGCGACAGCTGTTCCCACGCGCGCTCGAGCCGCTTGACGCTGACCGGCTGCGGCGTGCGCAGTTCCTGCGCGAACAGGCCGACGCGCAGCTCTTCGAGCAGCCAGCGGAACTCGTCGAGCCGCGCGTCGGCGGCGCCGCGGCGCTCGGCCACGCGACGCAGCCAGCGCTGCTCGAGCGGGCGCAGCTCGGCCAGCCGCTGCGCGTCGCGCGCGGGGTCGGTGCGCAGCTTGTCCAGCCGCATCTGCACCGCCTTCAGGTAGCGCGGCAGGTGCTGCATCTGCGGCCACGGCGTCTGCACGACGAAGCGCCTGGGCACCAGCCGCTGCAGCTGCGCCGCGATGTCGTCGGCCACCTCCTTCGGCGGCCGGCCGTCCTTGAGCTTGCGCTGCGCGGCGGCGTGCTCGATCAGCACCACGTGCACCTGGCGCGCGATCTCCTGCGCGACCAGGTTCAGCCGCGCGCGGCCTTCGTCGATGCGACGCGCGAACGACGCGGCGTCGCCCGGCAGCGGCTCGGCGAGGAATGCGCGATCGAGCGCGGCCTCGACGATCTGCGCGCGCAGCTCGTCGGCCGTGCCGAGGCTCATGAACAGCACGCCCATCGCCGTGAGGTCGGGGATGTTGCGCTCGAGGTACTTCAGCGGCTCGCGCAGCTGCAGCGCCACCAGGCGGCGCAGCCCGGCGCGGTGCTTCGCCGCGGCGACTTCGGGCTCGTCGAACACCTCGATCTCGACGTGCGTGGCGCGGTCGATCAGCGCCGGAAAGCCGACCAGCGTCTGGCCGCCCTTGCGGATCTCCATCAGCTCGGGCAGCTCGCCGAAGGTCCAGTCGGTGTAGCGCGCAGCGGCGCCGTCGGCCGGCGCCGACGGCGCGAGGGGCGCGGCACGCGAAGCCGTCGCGGTCGGCGCGGCCGGAGCCTCGTCCGTCTCGGCGCCGCCGACCGCCGCGCCGAGCTTCAGCCGGGCGAGTTCCTGGAACGCCGATCGCGCGAGCGCGCCGAACTCCGCCTTCAGCGCCGGCAGATGACGGCCCATGCCGAGCTGGCGGCCGTGCTCGTCGACCACGCGCAGGTTCATGAACAGGTGCGCGGGCAAGGTCTCGAGCTTGAAGTCGGCACGCTTCACGTCGAGCTGCGTCTCTTCGCGCACGAAGCCGAGCACGGCATCGAGCAGGCTGCCGTCGCCGAAGCGCGCGCCGTTCACGAATCGCTCGGCCGACTCCGGCAGCGGCACCAGGCGCGCGCGCGGCTTCTGCGGCAGGCTCTTCAGCAGCGCGATCACCTTGTCCTTCAGCAGGCCCGGCACCAGCCACTCGCAGCGCTCGTCGCTCGCCTGGTTGAGCGCATAGACGGGCACGCTGAGCGTGACCCCGTCGCGCGGGTCGCCAGGCTCGTGCAGGTAGCTCGCCGCGCAGTCGATGCCGCCCAGCCGCACCGTCTTCGGAAAGGCCGCCGTGGTGATGCCGGCGGCCTCGTGGCGCATGAGCTCCTCGCGCGTGAGCATCAGCAGGCGCGGCTGGCGCCTGGCCTCGTCGCGGTACCAGCGCTCGAAGGCGGCGCCGCTGCACACGTCGGCCGGCACCTGCTGGTCGTAGAAGGCGAAGATCAGCTCGTCGTCGACCAGCACGTCCTGCCGCCGCGACTTGTGCTCCAGCTCCTGCACCTGCGCGACGAGCCTGCGGTTGTGCGACATGAAGGGCAGCTTCGTGTCCCACTCGCCGGCCACCAGCGCCTCGCGGATGAAGATCTCGCGCGCGGCGGCCGGGTCGACGCGGCCGAAGTCGGTGCGCCGCCCGCTGTAGATCACGAGGCCGTACAGCGTGCCGCGCTCGAGCGCGACCACCTGCGCGGCCTTCTTCTCCCAGTGCGGCTCGGACAGCTGCGTCTTCACGAGATGGCCGCCGATGCGCTCGATCCACTGCGGCTCGACGGCGGCGATGCCGCGGCCGAACAGGCGCGTGGTCTCCACCAGCTCGGCCGCCACGATCCAGCGGCCCGGTTTCTTCGCGAGGTGCGTGCCGGGGTGGCGCCAGAAGCGGATGCCGCGCGCGCCGAGGTAGTGGTCGTCGTCGTCGGCCTTGCAGCCGATGTTGCCGAGCAGGCCGCTCAGCATCGCGCAGTGGATCTGCTCGTAGGTGGCCGCGCTCGCGTTGAGGCGCCAGCCGTGCTCGGCCACCACGGTGTGCAGCTGCGAGTGGATGTCGCGCCACTCGCGCACGCGGCGCGGGCTGATGAAGTGCTCGCGCAGCCGCTGCTCGTGCTGGCGGTTCGACAGCCGGTGCTCGCCCGGCTGGCCGCGGCTCGACTCGAGCCAGCGCCACAGCTTGAGCGTGCCCATGAACTCGCTCTTGTCGTCGTCGAAGGGCTTGTGCTTCGCGTCGGCGGCGGCCTGCTGCTCGAGCGGGCGGTCGCGCACGTCCTGGCCCGACAGCGCGCTGGCGATCACCAGCACCTCGGCCAGGCACTGCCGCTCCTTCGCCTCGAGGATCATGCGGCCCACGCGCGGGTCGAGCGGCAGTCTGGCGAGCGCGTGGCCGATGGCGGTGAGCTCGTGGCGATCGTCCACCGCGTTCAGCTCGGCCAGCAGCTGCCAGCCGTCGGCGATGGCCTTGCGCGGCGGCTCGAGGAACGGGAAGGCCTCGATGTCGCCCAGCCCGAGCGACTTCATGCGCAGGATCACGCCGGCCAGCGACGAGCGCAGGATCTCGGGGTCGGTGAAGCGCGGGCGTTCGGCGAAGCCCGCCTCGTCGTACAGCCGGATGCAGATGCCGTCGGCCACCCGCCCGCAGCGCCCCGCGCGCTGCTGGGCAGCGGCCTGGCTGACCGGCTCGACCTGCAGCTGCTCGACCTTGTGGCGGTAGCTGTAGCGCTTGACGCGCGCGAGCCCGGAGTCCACGACGTAGCGGATGCCGGGCACGGTGAGCGAGGTCTCGGCGACGTTGGTGGCCAGCACGATGCGCGGCCGGCCGTGCGGCTCGAACACGCGGTCCTGCTCGGCCTGCGACAGCCGCGCGAACAGCGGCAGGATGTCGACGCCGGGCGGGTGATGCCGGCGCAGGTGCTCGGCCGCGTCGCGGATCTCGCGCTCGCCGGGCAGGAACACCAGCACGTCGCCGGGGCCGTGGCGCCACAGCTCGTCGACGGCGTCGGCGATCGCATCGTGCAGGTCGAACTCGCGCGACTCCTCGAACGGCCGCCAGCGGATCTCCACCGGGTACAGGCGGCCCGACACCTGGATGACCGGCGCCGGCCCCTGCGGCCCGGCGAAGTGCTGCGCGAAGCGCTCGGCGTCGATGGTGGCCGAGGTGACGACCACCTTCAGATCGGGCCGTCGCGGCAGCAGCTCGCGCAGGTAGCCGAGCAGGAAGTCGATGTTGAGGCTGCGCTCGTGCGCCTCGTCGACGATGAGCGTGTCGTACTGCGACAGCAGCGGATCGCCCTGCGTCTCGGCGAGCAGGATGCCGTCGGTCATCAGCTTCACCGACGCGCCGCGCTGCAGGCGGTCCTGGAAGCGGACCTTGTAGCCCACCACCTCGCCCAGCGGCGTGGCGAGTTCCTCGGCGATGCGCCGCGCGACGCTGGAGGCCGCGATGCGGCGCGGCTGCGTGTGGCCGATCAGCCCGCCGCCGTTCGCGCGCCCGCGGCCGAGCGCGAGCGCGATCTTCGGCAGCTGCGTGGTCTTGCCCGAGCCGGTCTCGCCGCAGACGACCACGACCTGGCGCTCGCGCATCGCGTGCGCGATCTCGTCGCGCCGCGCGGAGACCGGCAGCGATTCGGGGAAGGTGACGGGCGGCAGGCTCACGGGGCGCCGATTATCCGCAGCACGCTGCGGCACAATCGACGCACACCCGATGCACGCATGAGCCTCGTCTTCCCGCACACCTTCGTCCCCTGGTTCCGCGCGGTCGCGCCGTACATCCACGCCTACCGCGGCAAGACCTTCGTGGTGGGCATGGCCGGCGAGGCGATCGCCGCCGGCAAGCTGAACGCGTTCGTGCAGGACCTGGCGATCCTGCACGCCATGGGCATCAAGCTCGTGCTGGTGCACGGCTTCCGGCCGCAGGTCAGCGAGCAGCTGCGCGCCAAGGGCCACCCCGAGCGCTTCAGCCACGGGCTGCGCATCACCGACGCCGTGGCGCTCGACAGCGCGCAGGAAGCCGCCGGCCAGCTGCGCTTCGAGATCGAGGCGGCGTTCTCGCAGGGCCTGCCCAACACGCCGATGGCCAACGCGACCGTGCGCGTGGTGTCGGGCAACTTCCTCACCGCGCGGCCGGTCGGCGTCGTCGACGGGGTCGACTTCATCCACAGCGGCGTGGTGCGCAAGGTCGACGCGGCGGCGATCCGGCGCGCCATCGACATCGGCGCGCTGGTGCTGCTCAGCCCGTTCGGCTTCTCGCCCACCGGCGAGGCCTTCAACCTGGCGATGGAAGACGTGGCCACCGCCACCGCCATCGCGCTGCAGGCCGACAAGCTGCTGTTCCTCACCGAAGTGGCCGGCGTGCGCGAGCACCAGGACGATCCCGACAGCCCGATCGACACCGAGCTCGCGCTGGCCGACGCACGACGGCTGCTGGCCGCCTTGCCGCGCCCGCAGCAGCCGACCGACGTGGCCTTCTACCTGCAGCACTGCGTGAAGGCCTGCGAAGGCGGCGTCGAGCGCTCGCACATCCTGCCCTTCGCGCAGGACGGCGCCATCTTGCTGGAGGTGTTCACGCACGACGGCATCGGCACGATGGTGGTCGACGAGAAGCTCGAGAGCCTGCGCGAGGCGACGGCCGACGACGTGGGCGGCATCCTCGCGCTGATCGAGCCCTTCGAGCGCGACGGCACCCTGGTCAAGCGCGACCGCACGGAGATCGAGCGCGACATCGCGAACTACACCGTCATCGAGCACGACGGCATCATCTTCGGCTGCGCCGCGCTGTACCCGTACCCCGAGGCGCGCACGGCCGAGATGGCGGCGCTCACGGTCTCGCCGCTGTCGCAGGGCCAGGGCGACGGCGAACGCATGCTCAAGCGCGTGGAGCAGCGCGCCAAGGCGATGGGGCTGGACAGCATCTTCGTGCTCACCACGCGCACGATGCACTGGTTCATCAAGCGCGGCTTCGTCCAGGTCGATCCGGACTGGCTGCCCGAAGCGCGCAAGCGCAAGTACAACTGGGACCGGCGCTCGCAGGTGCTGGTCAAGAAACTCGTCTAGGAGAAGTCACATGCCCCGCATGGTCCAGTGCGTGTACCTGAAGAAGGAGGCCGAAGGCCTCGACTTCGCGCCCTACCCGGGCGAGCTCGGCAAGCGCATCTACGACAACGTCAGCAAGGAAGCCTTCGAGCTCTGGAAGCGCCACCAGACGATGCTGGTCAACGAGAACCGGCTGAACCTGGCCGACGCGCGCGCGCGCCAGTACCTCGCGCGGCAGATGGAGCAGTTCTTCTTCGGCGGCGGCGCCGACAAGCCGGCGGGCTACGTGCCGCCGTCGAGCTGACCGCGGCGGCGGGTGTCGACCGCCCATCGATTCGCAGCGGCGGGTGTGTCGACCGCCCATCGATTCGCGCCGACGGGTGTCGACCGTCTCTCCCCTTGCGGCGGCGCGCGCCGACCGCCTATCCCTTCGCGGCGCGCGCCGGCCGCCCTTCGCTTTACGCGGATCAAGCGGAACATATTGCGAATCATTCTTGTTAGCGCTTAGACTCCGGGCATTCGTCATCCGGAGTCGCCATGATTCGCACGTTCCTCCGCTCCACCCTGGCCGCCGCCGCCGTGGCCGCCGCCCTCGCCCCCGTCGCCGTGCAGGCGCAGGACAAGGTGCTCAACCTGTACTCGGCCCGCCACTACCAGACGGACGAGGCGCTGTACGCCAACTTCACCAAGGCCACCGGCATCCGCATCAACCGGGTCGACGCCGACGACGCCGGCATCCTGGCCCGGCTGCAGAGCGAAGGCGCCGCGAGCCCGGCCGACGTGATCCTGCTGGTGGACGCCGCGCGCCTGTGGAAGGCCGAGGTCGACGGCTTGTTCCAGCCCGTGAAGTCGGCGCTGCTGGAGCAGCGCATCCCGGCCACCTTGCGCGGCAAGGACACGGGCGCCGGCCCGCAGTGGTTCGGCTTCTCGACGCGCGCGCGGGTGCTGGTCTACGACAAGGCCAGCGTCAAGCGCGACGACATCGACACCTACGAGGAACTGGCCGACCCGAAGCACAAGGGCAAGGTCTGCACGCGCTCGGGCTCGCACCCGTACAACCTGTCGCTGTGGGGCTCGCTGATGGAACACCTCGGCGCCGAGAAGACCGAGGCGTTCCTCAAGGGCGTGGTCGCCAACATGGCGCGCGCGCCCAAGGGCGGCGACACCGACCAGATCCGCGCCGTGGCCAGCGGCGAGTGCGCGATCGCGGTGACCAACAGCTACTACCTCGCGCGCCTGATGCGTTCGACGAAACCCGAGGACAAGGCCGTCGTCGAGAAGGTCGCCGTCGTGTTTCCGAACCAGCAGAGTTTCGGCACGCACGTGAATATCTCGGGCGCCGGCGTCGCGAAGCACGCGAAGAATCGAGACGCCGCGGTGAAGTTCCTGGAATACCTCGCGAGCGACGAAGCGCAAAGGTATTTCGCCGACGGCAACAACGAGTGGCCGGCGGTGAAGTCGGTCAAGCTCGCCAATCCCGCGCTCGAGGCGATGGGCGACTTCAAGACGGAAACCATTCCGGTTTCGGTGGTGGGCATGAATCAGGTCAAGGTCCAGCAGATGCTCGACCGCGTGGGATTCAAGTAAATCCGCGGCCGAATCCCCCGTGGTCTTTAGAGTTCCGCGGGGTTTCTAGAATGCGGGCTCCGAGCGACACCGGAGCCCGTTTTCATGAGCAACCTGAAAGACCTGCTGGCCCAGAAGGCCGCACTCGACAAGCAGATCGAGGACACCCGGCGCCGCGAACGGGCCGACGCGATCGCGCGGATCAAGTCGCTGATGGCGGAATACGGGCTGACGATGGCCGACTTGCAGCCGTCGTCGCCGGGCAAGTCGGCGAAGGGGCCGAAGCCGTCCAGGGCGCCCAAGGCGCCGAGCGGCAGGAAGGTCGCGCCGAAGTACCGCGACGCGGCCACGGGCGCGACGTGGAGCGGCCGCGGCCTGCAACCCAAGTGGCTGCGCGAGGCGCTGGCCGCCGGCCGGCGCATCGAGGAGTTCAAGCTCTGATCGTCGCGGCCGGGCCCGGCGGGCCCGGTGCCCGCGCGGATCGCTAGACTGCCCGGGTGATCCCACCGTCGTTCCTGCAGGACCTGCTCGCGCGCGTCGACATCGTCGCGGTCGTCGGGCGCCACGTCGAGCTCAGGAAGGCCGGCATCAATCACAAGGGCCTGTGCCCGTTCCACGGCGAGAAGACGCCGAGCTTCACGGTCAGCCCGTCGCGCCAGACCTACCACTGCTTCGGCTGCGGCGCGCACGGCAACGCGATCGGCTTCCTGATGGAACACGCGGGGCTGGGCTTCGTCGAGGCCGTGCACGAGCTCGCCGCCGAAGTCGGCATGACCGTGCCCGAGGACGAGCGCAGCCCCGAGGAACTCGAGCGAGCGAAGGCGCAGCGCGAGCGGCAGTCGACCCTCACCGAGGTGCTCGCGAAGGCGGCGGCGCATTACAAGCAGCAGCTGAAGGCGCACCCGCGCGCGATCGACTACCTCAAGGGACGCGGCCTGACCGGCGAGATCGCCGCGCGCTTCGCGCTCGGCTACGCACCCGACGCGTGGCGCGGGCTGGCGAGCGTGTTCCCGCGCTACGACGACCCGCTGCTGGTGGAGTCGGGCCTCGTCATCGTGCACGACGAAGGCGACGACGAGCGGCGCTACGACCGCTTCCGCGACCGCATCATGTTCCCCATCCGCAACGTGCAGGGCGACGTGATCGGCTTCGGCGGGCGCGTGCTCGACAAGGGCGAGCCCAAGTACCTGAACTCGCCCGAGACACCGGTGTTCGTCAAGGGCCGCGAGCTGTACGGCCTGCACGAGGCGCGCAGCGCGCTGCGCGAACGCGGCTTCGTGCTCGTGGTCGAGGGCTACATGGACGTGGTCGCGCTGGCGCAGCTCGGCTTCCCGAACGCGGTCGCCACGCTCGGCACGGCGTGCACGGCCGACCACGTGGCCAAGCTGTTCCGCTTCACGGATTCGGTGGTCTTCAGCTTCGACGGAGACGCCGCCGGGCGACGCGCCGCGGCACGCGCGCTGGAGGCCGCCTTGCCGCACGCCAGCGACACGCGCACCGTGCGCTTCCTGTTCCTGCCGCCGGAGCACGATCCCGACTCGTACGTGCGCGAGTTCGGCGCCGAGGCCTTCGAGCGCTTCGTCGCCGACGCCGTGCCGCTGTCGCGTCAGCTCGTCGAGCACGCGC
>CAZFET010000073.1:9485-12771 GCA_964517545.1 uncultured Burkholderiaceae bacterium | reverse complement strand
GGCTGCTCGATCAGCGAGAACGGGCCGTTGCCGCTGCGGCGCTCGAAGCGCGGCTGCATCATCCAGATCTCGCGCATGTCGGAGGCGAGCTTGCCGCGGCCGGAGATGTCGCCGATGCGCGCGTCGAACACCGCGTCGATCGCCTGCTGCAGCGCCGGCACCGGCGGCACGCCCGAGCGGCGCTGCGCGGTCCAGCGATCGAGCACGTCGTGCCACAGCATGCACGCGAGCAGGAAGCTCGGCGCCACCGAGCGGCCCTCGTGGACGCGCCGGTCGGTGTCGGCCAGCGCGAGCTGCACGAACTTCTCGCGCCCGTCGTGACGGTGCGCCTCGTCGAGCACGACGTCGAGGATCGGGAACACGCCGCGGTGCAGCCCCTGCTTGCGCAGTTCTTCCAGGCTGGCCAGCGAGTGCCCGGTCTGCAGCAGCTTGATCATCTCGTCGAACACGCGCGAGGCCGGCACGTCGGCGATGAGCGAGGCCATGCGCGCGATCGGCGCGCGCGGCGTCGGCGCGAGCGCGAGGCCCTGGGTGGCCGCGGAGCGCACCACGGGGATGATGCGCAGCGGGTCCTCGCGGTAGCGCGTCTCGGGGTCGCCGATCATGCGCAGCAGTCGCGCCCGCGCGTCCTGCAGGCCGCCGTGGTAGTCGACCACGATCTCGCGCTGCGGGTCGTAGTACAGCGCGTTGACGGTGAAGTCGCGCCGCGCGGCATCCTCGACCTGCGGGCCCCACACGTTGTCGCGCAGCACGCGGCCGCTGGCGTCGACGGCGTGGCTCTTGCCGGCGAGTTCCTCCTTCGAGGTCTTCTCGTTGCCTTCGACCTGCTCGGCCGCCGCGTGGTCGACGTAGGCGCGGAAGGTCGAGACCTCGATCACCTCGTGCTCGCGGCCGCGCCCGAAGATCACGTGGACCAGCCGGAAGCGCCGGCCGATGATGAAGGCGCGGCGGAACAGGCCCTTCACCTGCTCGGGCGTGGCGTTGGTGGCGACGTCGAAGTCCTTCGGCCGCAGCCCCAGCAGCAGGTCGCGCACGGCGCCGCCCACGATGTAGGCCTCGAAGCCGGCGTCGGCCAACGTGCGCACCACGCGCACCGCGCGCTCGTCGACCAGCGACGGGTCGATGCGATGCTCTTCCTTCGGCACCTCCACGCGCACGCCGAGCGCCGGCTTCGGGGGTTCGGCCGGCGCGGACTTCGGCGGCTTGCGCAGCAGCCTGTCGATCAGCTTCTTGATCATTCGAACAACCGCAGGATCGGCCAGCCGCGCTCGCGCGCGATGGCCTCGAGGGACGGCGACGGGTTCGTCGCCACCGGATGGGTGGCCTGCTCCAGCAGCGGCAGGTCGTTGGGGGAGTCGCTGTACACCGTCACGCGCGCGAAACGCCCGCGCGCGTGACCGAGCCCGCCGAGCCAGTCGTCCACGCGGCGTATCTTGCCTTCGCGGAACGACGGCACGCCGCGCACGCGGCCGGTGGGCCGGCCGGCCGCGTCGCGCTCGAGCTGCACCGCGATCAGGTGCCCGACGCCGAACGCGCGCGCGATCGGCTCGGTGACGAATTCGTTGGTCGCGGTGACGATCGCCACCAGGTCGCCGGCTTGCTGGTGTTCGCGCACGAGCGAGATCGCCCGCGCGTGCAGGCCCGGGCGCAGCACCTCGGCCATGAAGCGCTCGCGCATCGCCTCGGCGTCGGGGCGGTCGCGCCAGGACGAGGTGGCGAAGTCGATGTACGCGTCGAGATCGAGACAGCCGTCGAGGTAGTCGCGGTAGAAGGCGTCGTTGCGGCGGCGGAACTCGTCGCCGTCGGCCCAGCCGACGCGGACCATGAACGCGCCGAACGCGTGGTCGGAGTCGAACGGGATCAGGGTGCCGTCGAGGTCGAACAGGGTGAGGTTCATCGCGTCGCGGTCTCCCCCGCGTCCTCGGCCAGCATGCGCTTGAGCAGCGGCACGGTCAGCGCGCGCTGCTCGGCGAGCGCGAAGCCGTCGAGCCGGTCGAGCAGCGCCATCAGGTGCTTCAGGTCGCGCCGGAAGCGCGTGAGCAGGTAGTCCAGCACGTCGTCGGACAGCACCACGCCGCGCCGGTCGGCCTCGCGGCGCAGCACCGCGCGCGCCGGTTCCTCGGGCAGCGGCTCGATCGCGAACACGTGCCCCCAGCCGAGGCGCGTGCGCAGGTCGTCGCGCAGCGGCAGGTCCACCGGCGGCAGGCGGCCGGCCGCCGCGACGGCGATGCCGGCCGACTGCGCGTGCACGAACAGCGCGAACGCGGCGTGCTGCCGGGCGGCGTCGAAGCGGTCGCAGTCGTCGAGCACGACCAGGTCCCAGGTCTCGTCGGCCGGCCATGGCGCGGGCGCTGCGGGATCGAACCAGCCGACCTGACGGCCTTCGCGCTGCCACGCGTCGGCGAGCGCGCGCAGCAGGTGCGTCTTGCCGGCGCCCGACGGCCCCCACACGTACACCGGCGCGGCACCCGGCTGCAGCGCGCGCAGGTGCGCCAGCGCGGCGGCGTTGGCGCCGGGGAGGAAGGCGTCGAAGGTCGGCGCGGACGCCGGCGTGATGGCCAGCGGGATCTGCTTCATCCGAGGTACAGCCGGCTCGCGAGGTACGCGCTGCGCAGCCGCCCCAGGCCCACCGTCACCAGCGCGGCGAGCGGCAGCGCGATCAGCACGCCGACGAAGCCGAAGAGGTGCCCGAACGCGAGCAGCGCGAAGATCACCGCCAGCGGCGACAGGCCGATGCGCTCGCCCACCAGCCGCGGCGTCAGGTAGAAGCTCTCGACCACCTGCCCCAGGCCGTAGATCGCCGCCACGGCGAGCACGCCGTACCAGCTCGCGAACTGCAGGATGCCCGCCACCAGCGCGAGCAGCAGGCCGAGGCCGAAGCCGAGGTAGGGGATGAAGAGCGCGAGGCCGGTGAACACGCCCACCGGCAGCGCGCGGTCGAAGCCCGCGAGCGCGAGCGCCACGCTGTAGTACACGGCCAGCACCAGCATCACCGAGAGCTGGCCGCGCAGGTACTGGCCGAGCACACCGTCGCACTCCTCGACGAACGACTCGAACGGCGGCCGCAGGCGCGCCGGCACGAGCTGCTGCACGCGCTCGACCAGCATCGGCCAGTCCATCAGCAGGAAGAACAGCACCATCGGCACGAGGATCGCGTTGCCGAGGATCGCGAGCACGAAGCTGCCGCCGATGCGCGCCGAGCTGAGCGCCGCGGGCACGTCGGCCGCCGGGCGGGGGTCCAGGTACGCGGCGACGCAGTCGCAGGCGCCGGCTGGGGCGAGCGGCG
>CAZFET010000073.1:0-9475 GCA_964517545.1 uncultured Burkholderiaceae bacterium | reverse complement strand
GGTTGGCGTCGAGGTACTTCACCACGAAGGCCTTGATGCTGGCCGTGTCGAGCGAGACCTGGAGGCCGAACTGCGCGAGCCAGGGCACCACCGTGCGATTGAGCTTGTCGGCCAGCAGCGGGATCTGCTCGCGCAGCAGCGGGACCTCCTTGCTGAGGATCGGCACCACCAGCAGCAGCAGCGCCAGCAAGGCGAGGATCACCGCCACCTCGATCACCAGCACCGCCAGCACGCGCGGCACGCGGCGCGCGGCCAGGCGCTCGACCGCCGGGTGCAGCGCGTAGGCCAGCACGGCGCCCACGATGAACGGCGTGAGCACCGGCGCGAGCAGCCACAGCACGAGCGCCGCGGCCACGGCGATCGAGAGCCACGTGAGCATTCGGCGTTGGGCGGGAGTGAGGTTCATCGAAGCGGCGCGCCGCGAACGGGCCGGCGCGGGGCCGGCGGGCCCGGCTCGACCGGCCGGGCCGGGGACGTCGGAGCGCGGCGGATTCTACGGAACGGGTTCAGTGCAGCCGCGGCCGGCCGGCCGTGCGCAGCTCGCGCAGGCGATCGGCGAGCGCCGCGTGATCGTCGGCCGCCGGGCGGTGTTCCAGATAGGCGGCGAGGTCGTCGCAGGCCGCGCGATAGTCGCCCAGTTCGGCGTGGGTGAGGCCGCGGTCGCGGCGCTCCTCCCAGGCCTGCGGCAGCAGCACCACGAGCCGGTTCATCACCGCGAGCAGCCGCGGCCAGTCCTCGGCCGTGCGATGGATCTCCTTCAGGTTGCGCAGCATGCGCGCCACCACGTCGCGCGGCGGCGCGGCCTGCAGGAACAGGCCGAGCGGCACCTCGAAGTCGCCGGTGAGGCCCTGGCTGCGCCGGTACGGCTGCAGACGCTCGTCGAGTTCCTCGCGCGACAGCGAGTGACCCGAGAACGGGTCGATCACCACCTCGCCCTTGGGCATGCGCAGCTTGACCAGGAAGTGTCCGGGGAACGACACGCCGCGCGCCGTGAGGCCGACCTGCGTGGCCAGCTCGATGTACAGGACCGCCAGGGTGATCGGAATGCCGCGGCGCGTCTCGAGCACGCGGTGCAGGTAGCTGTTGTCCTGGTCGTAGTAGTCGTTGACGTTGCCGGCGAATCCCAGCTCCTGGAAGAAGTACCGGTTGAGGAAGCGCAGCCGCTGCACCGGCACCGCATCGCCGGGGATGCGGCGCTTCAGGCGCTGCGCGAGCTCGTCGATCGAGTCGAGCACGCCCTGCGCGTCGAGCGCGGGGTACTCGTCCTGCGCGATCGAGACCGCGGCCTCGGTGAGCGAGAACGACGCGTCGTCGGCGACCAGCGACGCGAAGTACTCCAGCGGCGTGGGGGCGGCGATCCGCAGCGGGCCCGGCATGCAGGAAGTTTAGTCGCGCGCCGCGACGGCGGCCGACGCGCGGGCGCGCCGCGACGCTCAGCCGCGGCGGACGAACTGGTGCACGCGCAGGCCCGATGCGTACAGCGCCGCGAAGTACACGAGCGCCGACCCGGCCAGCACGCCGGCCAGGAGCGCGATGCGCAGGCCCGGCTGCGCGCGCAGCCCGACCCAGTCGACCCCGTGCGCGGCCCACGCGAGGCCCGCGCCGAGCAGGGCCGTCGCGCCCGCCACCCGCGCCGCGAACGCGCCCCAGCCCGGCGCGGCACGGTAGACGCCGCGCCGGCGCAGGCCCACGAACAGCCAGCCCGCGTTGACCAGCGCGCCGAGGCCGATCGACAGCGCCAGCCCGGCGTGCCCGAGGAACGGCACGAACGCCGCGTTCATCGCCTGCGTGAGCACGAGCACGACGATGGCGATGCGCACCGGCGTGCGGTTGTCCTGGCGCGCGTAGAAGCCCGGCGCGAGGATCTTCACGCCGATCAGGCCCATCAGCCCCACGCCGTAGCCCATCAGCGCGAGCACGGTCATCTGCACGTCGCGCGGGCTGAACGCGCCGTAGTGGTACAGCACCGCCACCAGCGGCTGCGGGAAGACCACCAGCGCCACCGCGCACGGCAGCGCCAGCAGCAGCACGAGGCGCAGGCCCCAGTCGAGCAGCGCCGAGTAGCGCTCGGTGTCGTCGGCCGCCTGCGCCGCCGACAGCTGCGGCAGCAGCACCACGCCGAGCGCGACGCCCAGCAGCGCGGTCGGGAACTCCATGAGCCGGTCGGCGTAGGTCAGCCACGACACCGCCCCGACGCCGACGTGCGACGCGATCTGCGTGTTGATGAGCAGCGACAGCTGCGCGACCGACACGCCCAGCAGCGCCGGCGCCATCTGCCGCAGCACCCGGCCGACACCCGGATGGCGCCACGCCGCCGCGAGCCGCGACGGCAGCAGCCCGATGCGCGGCAGCAGGCCCACGCGCGCCAGCGCCGGCACCTGCACCGCCAGCTGCAGCACGCCGCCGGCCATGACGCCGACCGCCAGCGCGTAGACCGGCTCGATGCCCGAGCGGCCGAACGACGGCGCCAGCCACCATGCCGCGGCGATCACGGCGAGGTTCAGCAGCACCGGCGTGGCCGCCGGCACGGCGAAGCGCTTCCAGGTGTTCAGGATGCCCGCGGCCAGCGCGACCATCGACATGCAGCCGATGTACGGGAACATCCAGCGCGTCATCAGCACCGCGTCGTCGAAGCGCTGCAGGCCCGCGGCCATCAGCCACACGATCACCGGCGCCGCGGCCACGCCGATCACGCAGGTCACGATCAGCGCCCAGGCCAGCACGGTGGCGACGGCGTCGACCAGCGCATGCGTGGCCGCGTCGCCCTCGCGCTCGCGCGTCTCGGCGAGGAGGGGCACGAACGCCTGCGAGAACGCGCCCTCGGCGAAGAGCCGCCGCAGCAGGTTCGGGATGCGGAAGGCGACGTTGAAGGCGTCGGTCAGCGCGCTGGCGCCGAAGGTCGCGGCCACCAGCAGCTCGCGCGCCAGACCGGTGACCCTCGACGCGAGCGTGAGCAGCGAAACGGTCGAGGCGGCGCGCAGCAGGTTCATCGAGGCGGCGCGGATTATAGGGAGCGGCCGCTCACCGGCCCGGGCAGACGGCGTCGGGCACCGGCCCGGTGCTATACTTCGCGGCTTTCCTCCCCGGCACACCCTTACTCCATGGCCACCTCGTCCAAAGCCAAGAAGAAGACCGTCCGCATCGCGTCGGGCCGCAAGCGCGCGCGCCAGGACGTGAAGCTCAACGCGCACAACACCTCGCTGCGCTCGAAGTTCCGCACGGTCGTCAAGAACGTGCAGAAGGCCGTCGCCGCCGGCGACAAGTCCAAGGCCACCGAACTCTTCAAGACCGCCCAGAGCGTGATCGACTCGGTCGCCGACAAGGGCATCTTCCACAAGAACAAGGCCGCCCGACACAAGAGCCGGCTGGCCGCCAAGGTCAAGGCGCTCGCCACCGCCGCCTGATCGGACTCGCCGGGGAACGAACGAGGGCCTGCAATCGCAGGCCCTCGTCGTTTCGGCGGTCGCTGCGGCCCGTTGCCGGTCTGCAGCGGCAGCCGCACCCGCACCCCCACCCGCACCGGCATCCACACCTGCACCAAAGGGCAGGTCCGATCGTCGGCCGCTTGACTACAGTTCAGCGCCCATGAAGGTGCTGCTGGTCGACGACCACCCCCTGTTCGCGGTCGGATTCGCGCACGCGCTCACGCTCGCGAGCCCGGACGTCGAGGTGCGCACCACCGTCACGCTCGACGAGGGCCTGGCCCAAGCCGACGGCTGGCCCGCGCTCGACATCGTGTTGATCGACTACCGGCTCGGCCACGGCGACGGGCTGGCCGGCCTGCGGCAGTTCGGGGCGCGCTTCCCGCTGGTGGCGCGCGTGCTGATCTCGGGCGACGAGGATCCCGCCCTCGCCGCCCGCGCCCGTGCCGCGGGGGCCAGCGGCTTCCTCGGCAAGTCGCTGGCGCTGGACGCCGTGGTCGACGCGCTGCAGCGCATCCTGCGCGGCGAGGCGGTCTTCCCGCAGGACACGGCGGCCCGCGCCGGCGCGGCGGCGGACGCTTGGCCCACGGCGCGCCAGATGGAGGTGCTGGCGCTGATCGCCCGCGGCTACCAGAACAAGCTCATCGCCGACGAACTCGGCATCGCCGAGCGCACCGTCAAGCTCCACGTGACGGCGCTGTTCGATGCGCTCGACGCGCGCAATCGCACCCACCTGCTGGTCCGGGCGCGCGAGAAGGGCCTGCTCTAGATGGCGCGCGACGGCTGGCTCGCCTCGGCCGACGTGCCCGCCGCCGTCGAGACCGACCAGCTCGAGCGGCTGGTCCGCAGCACGCCGGCGGCGTGGCTGCTCAGCAGTCTGGGCGCCCTGATCTGCTACATGCAGTTCGCCGACGGCCCGGCCGGCCACGCGCTCACCGGGTGGTTCGTCGCCTTCCTTGCGGTCGGCGCGCTGCGCCTGGCCAGCTCGCTGCTGCGCACGCCCGAGGGCACGCCGATGTCGGCGACCTGGGTGCTGTGGTGGCGCGCGAGCACGGTGGTGCATGCCGGCCTGTGGGGCGTGCTGCCGCTGGTGCTGCGCGAGCCCGGGCCGGCCGAGGCCGAGTCGGTGCTGCACATGACGCTGGCCGCCGTCGCGATGGGCGGCTCGGTGCGGCTGCCCGGCATGCCGCGGCTGCTGAAGCTGCACGTGGTGCTGCTGCTCGCGCCGCTGGTCCTGCGCGACCTGGTGATCGGCGCCCATCACTGGCTGCTGGCGTTCATGGTGTTCCTGATCGGCGTCTACTCGCTCATCAGCGGCCGCAACCAGACGCGCGCCCTGGTCGAGATCCACGACCAGCGGCAGCGCAACGCCGAGCTGATCGAAGCGCTGCGGCGCGAGAACGAGCGCAGCGAGTCGGCACGCCGCGCGGCCGAGCAGGCGATCGCGGCACGGGCGCGCTTCTTCGCGGCCGCCAACCACGACCTGCGCCAGCCGCTCAACGCGATGGGGCTGCTCGCGCAGACCTTGCACACGCGCCCGCAGCAGGTCGACGTCCAGGAGCTGTCGTCGCACCTCGTGGAGTGCGTGGACGGCATGACCGAGGTGGTCGACGAGCTGCTCGACATCTCGCGGCTGGACGCCGGCAGCCTCGCGCTGCAGCGCGGCGCCTTCGCGCTCGACGAGCTGGTGCGCGAACTCGCCCGCACCTACGCGCCGCTGGCGCAGAGCAAGCAGCTGCCGATCCACGTCGACGTGCCGCGCCTGCACGTGCACTGTGACCGCACCTTGCTCGCGCGCGTGATCTCGAACCTGCTGTCCAACGCGATCCGCTACACCGAACGCGGCGCGGTGCGCGTGGTCGCGCGCACGCTCGCACGGGCCGACGGCGACCGCGTCGAGCTGGCCGTCGAGGACACCGGCATCGGCATCGCCGAGGCCGAGCTGCCGCGCATCTTCGAGGAGTTCTACCAAGTCGGGAATCCGGCGCGCGATCGCCGTCTCGGCCTGGGGCTCGGACTGGCCACCGTGAAGCGGCTGAGCGACCTGCTCGACCTGCAGGTCACCGTCCAGTCGCATCCCGGATCGGGCAGCCGCTTCAGCCTGCTGTTGCCGCCGTGCGACGGCCGCGACGACGGCACCGCGTCCGCGCCCCCGTCGCCTGCGGCATCGGACGCCGATCCGCTCGCGCACCGCCGCGTGCTCGTGATCGAGGACGACGCCGACTCGCGCCACGCGCTGCTCGGCCTGCTGCGCTCCTGGGGCTGCGACGCGCGCGGCGTGATCGACGGCCCCACGGCGCTGGCCTGCGTGGCCGAAGGATTCCGGCCCGACGCGCTGCTGGTCGACCTGCGCCTGGCCGGCGGCGCGAGCGGCGTCGACGCGATCGAGGCGGTGCGCGCCGCGCTGTCACGCCCGCTGCCTGCGTTGATCGTCACCGGCGACGTCGGCAGCGAACGCGCGCGTGCCGCGCAGGCGCGCGGCTTCACGGTGCTGCCCAAGCCGGTGAAGGCGATGCCGCTGCGCGCCTTCCTCGGCGGCGCGTTCGCCGACGCGTGAGTCGTTCACGCGCACTGCCCCAAGGTGCTATTCATCGGCAGCGCCTCGCTGCCTAGCATGACCCTCGTCCGTTCAACCCGACGGGCGGCCGAGCGAACGCCGCCCGCCTCGACGAGAGGGAGTCATGCTCGAGAAGTTTCGATCGGCCGCGCCCGTGGCGGCCTTGGCAGCGCTCGCCCTGGCGGCCTGCGGCGGTGGCAGCAGCGGTGGCAGTGACGGCGCCGGTGGCGACCCCGGCGGCAACAGCCCGACCGACGCGAGGCTCGAGGTCGTGCTCGCCGGCGACGCCGGCGCGGCAGGCGGCCGCGTGGTCTCGCAGCCATCGGGCATCGACTGCGGCAGCGCGTGCAGCGCCACGTTCAACCTCGGCACCAGCGTGACGCTCGACGCGACGCCGGCCAGCGGCCGGGTGTTCGCCGGCTGGAGCGGCGACTGCAGCGGCAGCGCCGCGACCTGCAGCGTGTCGATGGACCGCGCCCGATCGGTCACCGCGCGCTTCGACCCGGCGCCGCCGGCCGCCGGCTGGGACGATCTCGCGCAGCTCTCCGCCGCCGGTGCCGACGAGCCGCGCATCGTGCTCGACGCAGCCGGCCGCGCCACGGCGATCTGGCGCCAGCTCGACACCGGCGCCTCCCGTCGCAGCGTGTGGACCAGCCACCGCCCGGCGGGCGGCCGCTGGTCGCCGCCGGCCCTGCTGGAGAACAGCGACCACGACGTCGGCGACGCCGCGCTGGCGGTCGATCCGGCCAGCGGCCGCACGATGGCGATCTGGTGGGAGCTGGCCGGCAGCAGCGCCGAGGTCCATGCACGCGCGGGCGACGGCGACGGCCGCTGGAGCGCGTCGGCGCGCATCGGCGCGCAAGGCCGCAACGCCGCGCGCCTGCACGTCGGCCTCGACGCGGCCGGCAACGCGGTGGCGGTGTGGAACCAGACCGACACCACCTCCCGCAACAGCATCTGGGCCAACCGCTACAGCGCGTCGGGCGGCTGGGGCAGCGCGCTGCGCGTGGCCGACGACGGCGCGCAGGACCTCGACCCGTCGCTCGCGGTGTCGGCCGACGGCTCGGCCGTGGTCGTGTGGAGCCGCCTGGGCAGCGGCATCTGGGCCAGCCGCGCCGCCGCCGGCGGTGCGTGGGGCACGCCGGTGCGGCTGGCGGCGGGGCTGATCAACGTCGACGTCGGCGCGCCGCGCGTCGCGGCCGACGCGAACGGCAACGCGGTCGCGGTGTGGGCGCAGTCCACGACCAGCGGCGGCCGCTTCGCCACGCACCTGGTCTCCCGGCGGCTGTCGGGCGGCGCGTGGTCGGCCTCGACCGTGCCGCTGTACGCGCCGGTGCCCGGCGACGTGCTCAGCGAGGCGCGCCTGGCCGTCGACGGTCGGGGCCGCTTCGCCGCCGCCTGGGGCCGGGTCGACGGCAGCGTGCACGCGGCATGGACCGACGCTTCAGCCGCCTGGGGCACGCCGGCCACCGTGCGCGCCGCCGGCAGCGAGCTGCGCAGCCTGCCCGACATCGGCCTCGACTCGCACGGCGACGCCTTCGCCACCTGGTCGGCGCGCAACGCCGCCACGGGCACCGAAGAGGTGTGGATCGCCCGCTTCACCGGCAGCGGCGGCTGGACGGCGCCGTCGCTGCATCAGCCTGCCGGCGAGATCGGCGGACTGCCTCGAGTGGCGGTCAACGCGCGCGGCGACGCGGCTCTCGTCTGGATCCGCAACAGCGGCGACGGCTCGCGCATCGCCGCCCGCAGCTTCACCTCCGGCCGCTGAACGCGCGCGCCGGCCCTATCCCAACCTCCATTCAACCCAGGAGTCTTCATGCACGCACCGTCCCGCCGTCTCGCCCTCGCCGCCGCGCTCGCGTCCGCCCTCGCCGCCGCGGGCTGCGCGTCGATCGCCGTCACCGACGAGGCGATCGTCGATCGCACGGCGTTCGCGCTGGGCCTCGCCAAGGGCGACTTCACCATCAGCAACCGCACCGACGAAGGCACCACCACGCGCTACAGCGTGCGCACGAAGACGGGCCAGGAGTTCAACTGCTACGTCGGCGGTTCGATCAGCGTGATGGGTCGCACGGTGTCCGAGGCGCTGTGCACGCGCAAGGGCGAGCCGATGCGCAACCCGCTGCTGCGCTGAGGCGCGCATGCAGCCGCACGACATCGCGGCCGCGTCGGTCGCGTTCCTGGCCGTGCTGGTCACGGCGCTGTCGCTGAACGTGTCGCGGCTGCGGCTGCGCCATCGCGTCAGCTTCGGCGACGGCGGCCACAAGGACCTGCTGGTGGCGATGCGCGCGCACGGCAACGCGCTCGAGCAGTCGATGCTGTTCGCGGCGCTGGCCATCGCCTACGCGTCGCTCGCCGGCGTGCACGCCGGGCTGCTGGCCGGTTGCGCGTACGCGTTCGGCGCGGCGCGCGTGGTGCACGCCGCGGCGATCTTCGCGCGTCGGCTCGCGCTGCGGCAGGCGGCGCACGTGGTCAGCACGGCGGTGCATCTGGTGCTCGCGGCGGCGATCGGCCGGGCGATCGCGGCGACGGCGTAGCGCGCCGGCTCGGCCGCGGCGCGCTCAGGCGCCCGGCAGCAGGCAGCCCTCGGCGACCGGCAGGTCGTTGTCGCGGGCGAAGTTCATCACGAAGTCCCACGCCATCGGCTCGACGTCGCGCAGCGCCTCGTCGACGATCACGTACTTCCCGCCGCCGATCACGCGCGGCACGCAGTACGGCGAGTAGCCGATGAACGAGCCGATGCCGCCGTGCACCCCGTCGGGCCGGAAGCACGACATGGCGCCGGCCAGGCGCTCGGCCCAGTCGCTCGGTCGGAAGGTGCGCCCATCGCGGGTGATGCCCTGGATGAAGAACTGGCGCGGCGGGGTCTTGGTCATGGCGGAAAGGCCGCCGGCGGGCCCGCCGGCGCGGGCGCCATTGTGCCTGCTGCACTGCAGCAGTCCGGCCCCCGCCACTTAGAATGACCGTGCATTGCTGCGCCTGAACCGCGCGCCCACGCCGCTCTCGACTGGAGTCCCGATGACCGCGACCGCCGCGCCCTCGCCCGAGCCCCACGTGATGAAGACCTACGGCCGCCTGCCGATCGCGCTGTCGCACGGCCGCGGCTGCCGCGTGTGGGACACCGAGGGCCGCGAGTACCTCGACGCGCTGGCCGGCATCGCCGTCAACACGCTGGGCCACGCGCACCCGAAGCTCGTGCCGGCGCTGCAGGAGCAGATCGGCACGCTGATCCACACGTCGAACTACTACCAGTCGCCGCTGCAGGAGCGGCTGGCGGCGAAGCTGGCCGACATCTCCGGCCTCGCCAACGCGTTCTTCTGCAACTCGGGACTCGAAGCCAACCAGGCCGCGCTCAAGATCGCGCGCAAGTACGGCCACGACCGCGGCATTGCCAATCCCGAGATCGTCGTCTACGAACACGCGTTCTACGGACGCTCGATCGCGACGCTGTCCGCGACCGGCAATGCGAAGGTGCAGAAGGGCTTCGAGCCGCTGG
>CAZFET010000072.1:7647-12840 GCA_964517545.1 uncultured Burkholderiaceae bacterium | reverse complement strand
GTCGATCCACGACGCGCTGCGCGTCGTCGACGTCTGCGGCGGCACGTCGGCGTCGACGCGCACGGCCACGAGCGAGACATTGCGGTAGTCGAGTCCCTCGACGCTGGCCATCACCATCGACTTGATGCTCGGCGTGAGCATCTCGATGTCCAGGCTCGGCATGTGCTTCACGAACACCGCCGCCGAAGCCGGCACGACGCGCTGCGCGAGCGGATCGTTCTGCGGAATGGCCACGTGCACGCGGGCATCGGCAATGCCGTCGATGCGCCGCAGCGTGGCCGCGATGCTGTCCTGCAGCGCCGACGCGTAGCGCGCCCTCTCCTCCATCGGGCTCGAGATCAGGCCGTCCTTCTTGAAGACCTCGCCCAGGTTCGGCGCGGGCTGCGACGGCACGCCGCGGCCGCGGCGGTAGACCAGCGCGGCCCCGGCCCTGGACGCCTCGACGTCGAGCTGCCACGTCGGCTCGTCGACGCGGGTCTTGCGCGCGTCGATGCGCGCCTGCGCGAGCGTGGCCAGGACCTCGTTGGCCTGGCTTTCGCTGAGCCGCGAGTACAGCACCTCGCTGCAACCCGCGAGCAAGGCGAGCAGCAGCGGCGCGAGGATCCATCGCAGGACGTCGGTCATGGCCTCACCCCTGGTTGTGATAGAGCTCGCTCAGCGCCTTCTTGGAGCTGGTCACCTCGTTGAGCATGACGGTCAGCTGCACCCCGCTGATCGCCGCGACGGCGAGCGTGTCGATCACCTTGGCGACGGACTTCGGGTCCGAGACGTCGAGACCCGACACCGCGGCCCGGCTGTCGTCGACCGCGGAGACGTAGGAGTTGCTGGTGCGGTCGATCACGCGCGTGACGCCGGCCACGCTCTTGGTGATGCCGTGGTCGGCCGGCAGGCCGAACTCGACGTGCGCCTGCTCCAGCCGGGCCTGTTCGAGCAGGCGCTCGAAGCTGGCGACGTCGAGCGCCCTCGTGCGATCGGGCAGTTCCACGGCGGCGCTGTTGCCGCCCGACGAGGTGGCCGTGGCGACGGCCTCGGCCATGTGAGGGGTCATGCTGGGCTCCTGAAGTTGAGTCGGGCCGGGCGATCCGGCCCGGCGGGCGGCGACGCGCCGGTTCGACGCGTGCAGCGCCCTCGACGTCTCTCGCGGCTCATGGCAATGGATACTCCACGCGCCTTCCTGCGACGTTGAAGACCACGCGGCGCGCCTCGATGGCCTCGACCGTGTAGCCGCCGACGACGCTGCCTTCGAAGTACTTCGCGCCGTCCGTGCTCTCGACGTAGCGCTCCGCGGCGTTGACCGATGCGATGCGGATGGGCAGCTCCACGCGGACGGTCTTGCGATCCCGATCGTCGGGTGCATAGAGCGTCCGGTCGACGATTTCAACGCGCTCGCCGAGCTCGACGTTCAGCAACTTCAACGCGGCCGGGATGCCGGCGCGGCGCGTGGAGCCCGCGACGACGACGCGCAGGCGCTGCACGGCCGCCGCGGCGGCATCGGCATCGCCACGCCCGGTGCGGGGCGCTTGCTGCGGGTCCTCGATCGACACCGACAGCGCCGGATCGGCCACGGCGTTGCGCACCTGGCGCAGCAGCTCCTGCTCGACGACGACGCGCACCACCGGCGCCAGCGCGGCCACCTCCGGCGTGCGCAGCAGGCGCTCGAGTTCGTCACGCCGTTCGACGCGGCCGCGCAGCTCGGCCCGCTCGGCACCGCCGGCGCCCTGGCGATGCACCAGCGTGACCCGCCGCCACTCGCCGGTCTCCGTCAGGCGACGCTCCAGGCCGTCGAGCGGATCGGCTGCGGCCGCGCCCGGGCCCTGCGGTCCCGCGTCGCCGGCTCGCCACGGACCGACGACGACGACCGCGATCGTGGCGACGATGCCGGCGGCGGCCCCCCACCGGACGGCGCGCTGCGTGAAGCGCGATGCGGCGACGCCGCGCCGAGCGCGCTGCGCGGCGGTCCAGACGATCTCGAGCCGCACCTCGCCGATCGCGAGGTCGATCGCCGCGCCGTCGTCGCCGCGTAGCATGGCGCTCGCCGTCACCGGCGAGCCCACCCGCACCGGCTCACCGCCCAGCGACCAGCCGTCGGCCAGCGCGCTGAACGCGATGGCGTCGGCCGCGACGTCGAGTTCGAGGTGGCCGGGCTGCACGCCGGCGTCGCGCAGCACGACGTCGTCGTCGAGCGACGAACCGATGCGCCAGCGTCCGGGCCGCAGCGCGACGACGGCATCGCGATGGACGCCGGCGCGCACCCGCAACGCAGCGACCGGCGCCGCGCGCGCAGCTGGCTCTGGTGTCGTCGTCATGGCCGGGCGGTGCGCTCAGTACGCGTTGAACGGATCGGTCGCCGGGCGCGCGGCCGAGCCCACGGCGGCGCGCTCGGCCGGACCGACCGGCACTGGCGCCGTGGCCGGGCCGACCGGCCGTGGCGCCGTGGGCGGCGCGGGCGGCAGCACCTGCGCCACCGGCGCCGCTTCCGCCAGCCGCAGGTCGACGACGCGCGGCGTGAGCATGAACAGCCGCTCGACCCGCGTGCGGCTCTTCTCGGTGCTCCTGAAGAGATGACCGATCACGGGGACGCTCGACAGGCCCGGCACGCCGCGCTGCACGCGGCTGTCGCGCTCCTGCGCGTAGCCGGCGATCAGCAAGGTGCTGCCGACACCGACGATCGACTGCGTGCTGATGTTCGTGCGCTGCACCACCGGCAGCTGGCTGACGCGCTCGCCGGTCAGGCCGCCGTCCTCGATCTTGATGAGCAGGCGCACCATGTCGCGCGAGCCGGCCGCGGCACCGGCGGCGTCGCCCTCGCCGGCCGCGCCGACGACCGAGGGCGTGATGCGGATCGACGTGCCGGCGCTGACCTCGAACAGCTGCGCGTCCTGGAACCCCTGCACCGGCACGTAGAACGTGCTGATGGCGTCGAGCGCGGCCTCGACGTTGTTGAGCGTCATGACCTTCGGCTGCGCGCTCATCGAGGCCTTGCCCGCCTGCTCGAGCGCGGAGATGCGCGCGAGCAGCTGCGTGCGGCTGCCGGCGACCAGGCTGAGCACGGCGCCGGCCACGTTGCCGAGCGGCTGTGCGGCACCGCCGGCCGACGCGCCCGCGCCGCCGGGACTCACCACCGGGTTGGCGATGCCGCCGCCGCCCAGCTCGACCACGCCGCGCCGGCCCGACACGCGCCAGTCGATGCCGAGCACGCCGAAGTCGTCGGCATTGATCTCGACGATGTTCGCCTCCAGTTCGATGAGCCGCGGGCGCTCGTCGAGTCGCCGGATCAGCGCCTCGTACTGGCCGATGCGCGACGGCACGTCGCGCACGATCACCGAGTTCGTCCGCGGATCGGCGGCGAAGCTCGGCACGCCCCGGGCCGTGACCGCCACGCGCCGCACCTCGGGCGGCGTCTCGTCGGGCGCGTCGCGACGGCCCTCGCGCAGCTTCGGCAAGGTCGGCCCGGCGGCGCCCGCGGGTTCGAGCGGGCTGCGCCGCGACACGCCCACGCGCCGGCTCTCGGCGCCGGCGCCGCCGACCTCGCCGGCGAACGCCTGACGCAGGATGGCGACCACGCCGGGCACCCGGAACTCGCGCCCGCCGCTGACCACGGTGTGGTCGTCGGCGAACGCGAAACGCAGCGTGTAGACGCGCGTCTCGGTGGCCGGATCGTCGGTGTCGGCCTGCGCGCGGTCGGACACCCTGGCCGCCTCGCGCACCAGCTCGACGTAGCGCTTCGGACCGGACACCAGCACCGAGCCGCGGTCGCCGTCGAAGGCGAGCGGAAAGCGCGAGTCCGAGATGCCGAGGCGGTCGAGCGGGCACTGGAACTGCGCCGGCGTCACCTCGTTGAGCCGGATCACGCTGCTCTCCACCGCCGAGGCCGGGTACACGTAGAGCACCTTGCCGTCGTAGTACCAGATCAGCCCGAAGGTGCGCCCGAGCAGCTCCATCATGCTGCGCGGGCTCAGCTCGTAGCGGCCGGTGAGCTCGCCCTTGACCTCGGGGTCGAGGAAGATGCCCACGCCGTTCTGCGCCGCGAACTCGCGCAGGAACATGCGCAGGTCCTTCGGTTCGACGGCGGCGTACTCGACCTTCTTGTGGCTCCAGGGCATGTCGGCCGGGCGTGCGCCCGGTGCGGCGCAGAAGGCGGCGGCAGCGACGAGCCAGCACGAGAGGCGTCGCATGTCGTCACCCCGCGATGCGCGGCAGCTGGTCGAGCAGCCGGTCGGCGAAGCGCAGGATCTCGCCGCTCATCCAGCCTCCGGTCAGCAGCAGCACCACCAGCACGGCGCCGAGCTTCATCGCCTGCGCGACGCTCTGGTCCTGCAGCTGCGTGGCCGCCTGCACGACGGCGAGCACGAGTCCCACCACGGCCGAGACCGCCACCGTCGGGGCGGCCGTCACGATGAGCAGGATCATGGCCCGCTGGAGCAGGTCGACGAGTTCCGGACTGTGCATGCTGTGTCTCCGTCGTGGTCGGTCACGCCGCGAGGGCGGGTCGCCCGTCGGCCTCGAGTTCGATCGCGCCCATCGCGGTGACGCGAACGTGGTCGCCGATCTCCTGGTAGCTGAGCACCGGCACACCCGGCAGCACGGGGTCCAGCGCGCGCTTGAGGTGCCTGCGCACGTCCATCGAACAGGCGAACACCGGCTCCACGCCGCGCTGCCGGGCCTGCTCGTAGAGCTCGCGCGCCTGGCGCTGCAGCAGGTCGGCGCGCTCGGGGCCGAGCGCGAGGAAGGCGCCGCCGAGGGTCTGCTGGATCGCGTCGCGCACGATCTGCTCGGCCGGCTGCGACAGCATCACGATCGGCAGCTCGCCCTTGCCGCCGGCGATGCGCGCCAGGGTCATGGCGCCGATGTCGATGCGCACGTACTCGACCAGCAAGGTCACGTCCTTCTCGCGCGGCGCCCACACGATCAGGCTCTCGAGGATCTCGCGCGTGTTGCGGATCGACAGGTTCTCCTGCAGCAGCCGGCGCATCACGTCGCCGATGCGCTGCAGCGGCAGGGCGCGCGTGACCTCCTGCACCAGGTCGGGCTGGTTGCGCCCGATGTCCTCGAGCATCGCCTGCACCTCCTGGATGCCGACGAACATGGCCGCGCGCCCGCGCACCGCACGGCCCACGTGAGCGGCGAGCTGCTCGTCCGGGCCGTCCTCGCCGTCCGCCGGAAGGTTCCCTCCGGCGCCGTTCCCATAGAGGG
>CAZFET010000072.1:0-7637 GCA_964517545.1 uncultured Burkholderiaceae bacterium | reverse complement strand
GGGCCGGCCTCGCCGCCGGCGAGGTTCAGCACGCCGTCGCCGGCCGGCACGTCCTGCGCGAGGATGCGGTACGCGCGATCGGGCAGCGCCGCGTCGTAGCGCAACCTGAGGCCCGGGAACGGCAGGCCGATCGACTCGTAGACCTTGGCACGCTCGCGCGCGAGCGCCGCGCCGAACGCCACGGGATCGAGCAGGCCCTGCAGGCCCGGCGCCAGCAGCACCTGCACCGGCGCGGCGGTCCGCTCGACGTCGGCCTGCACCAGCGAGGGCACCAGCCGTTCCGCGTCGCCGCGCATCTGCGGCACCAGTTGCTGCTCGGGTTCGTCGAGATGCCGCTCGCCGCGCACCATGAACAGGCCCGCCGCGCCGATCACCGCGCCGAGGACGAAGAACTGCAGCTTCGGGAAGCCCGGGACGACCAGGAACAGCAGCAGCACCGAGCCGGTCATCACGAGCGCCATCGGCTGCGCCATCACCTGCGACGCGATGTCGCGCCCGACGTTGCCGCCGCGCTCGCCGGTGGAGGCCACGCGCGTGATCAGGATGCCCGCCGCGACCGAGACGAACAGCGACGGAATCTGCGAGACCATGCCGTCGCCCACGGTCAGCAGGGTGTAGCGCTGCACCGCGGCACCCAGGGTCATGTCCTTCATGCCGACGCCGACGGCGATGCCGGCGAGGATGTTCACGAAGGCGATGACGAGCCCGCAGATCGCGTCGCCCTTGACGAACTTCATCGCGCCGTCCATCGCGCCGTGCCACTGGCTCTCGTGCTCGAGCGCCAGGCGTCGCTGCTTGGCCTCGTCCTTCGTGATGAGGCCGGCGCGCAGGTCGGCGTCGATGCTCATCTGCTTGCCGGGCATGCCGTCGAGCGTGAAGCGCGCGCCGACCTCGGCCACCCGTTCGCCGCCCTTGGCGATGACGATGAACTGCACGACGGCGATGATGATGAACACCACGCCGCCGACCAGCGCGTTGCCGCCGACGACGAGACGGCCGAAGGTCTCGATGATGTGGCCGGCGTTCGCGTTGAGCAGGATCAGCTTGGTCGACGCGATGTTCAGCGACAGCCGCAGCAAGGTGGTGAACAGCAGCAGGTTCGGGAAGGTGGTGAGGCTCACCGCCTGCGGCACGTACACCGCCATCATCAGCAGGCAGATGCTCGCGGCGATGTTGACGGCGATCAGCAGGTCCAGCAGCAGCAGCGGGATCGGCAGCACCATCAGCGCGATGATCGCCACGATGAGCGCGATGACCGCCACGTCGCCGCGGCGCGCGAGCGCCGGCCGCAGGCCGCCGTGGCGGCTGGCCGCACCCGCGCTGCGACGGCGCAGGCGGCCGAGCAGGACCGCGAGAGACACGGTCACGCCCGTCACCTCGTCGACGACGCGCCACGGCGTGCCGGCACGGACTCGGCCAGCGCCTCGCCGAAGTGGCGACGCAGCATCTGCATCGCGGCGATCTGGAGGGTGCGTACGCGCTCGGCCGTGACGCCGAGCTCGTCGCCGATCTGCTGCAAGGTCTCTTCCGCGCGTCCGTTCAGGCCGAAGCGGCCTTCGACGATGCGCCGCTCGCGCGGCGGCAGTGCCTGCACGGCACGTGCGAGCACGTGCAGCGCCTCGCGCAGGGCCACGATCTGCTCGGTCGAGACGTCGGAGACGGCGTGCGCCGCGTCTTCCGCCGAGGGCTCCGGCTCGCCCGTCTCGAGGCCCTGCGGCGGGGGCGCGTCCAGCGCAGGCTCGCCGTCGTCGCTCGCGCCGCCCGCCACGCCCGTCACGCCCGTCGGCGCGTCGGGTGCCCGGCCGCCCTCGTCGCGTCGACGCCGCGCGAGCGCCTGCGCCACCTTGCGCGGCACGCGCATCGGGTATGCGTTGGCCGCCATGGCCGACGTCACCGCGTCGACGACCCACCACTTCGCGTAGGTCGAGAAGCGGAACCCCCGATCCGGATCGAATCGCTCGAATGCGCGGTACAGGCCGATGTTGCCTTCGGCGACGAGGTCGTCGAATCCGCTGCCCTGACGGTAGAAGCGGCGCACGATCACCGGGACGACCCACAGGTTCGCGCGGATGACCTCGCGGCGCGCGGCCTCGCGCTGCAGGTCGTCGAGCGCGGTCGACCGCGCGCGCAGCACGAGCTCGACCTCGCGTGCCGGCGAAAGACGCGACAGCATGCGCACCCGCTGCAGGTAGGAGCCCGATGCGAACTCCGCTGCGCTCGGCAGGCCGTCGTGGCCGGCGTCCTGCGATGCCGGCCGGCGCCGGCGCTGCGGCACGGCCCGCATGTGACCCGCTGCGCGCAGCAGCAGCTCGATGATGGCCGTCAGCCCTTGCGACCGCGAGCCCGTGGCCCGCGGCGGCGTTGCTTGCGCACTGATCACACCCGACCTCCCCTGAC
This sequence comes from uncultured Burkholderiaceae bacterium, assembly GCA_964517545.1. Lineage (GTDB taxonomy): Bacteria > Pseudomonadota > Gammaproteobacteria > Burkholderiales > Burkholderiaceae_C > CAZFET01. The sequence continues at coordinate 5,240 of CAZFET010000072.1, read as the reverse complement.
GTTCGACCGTGACGTACGTCACGATCCGGTGTGCGCGTTATATCGACGGGTGGTGCGTCGGTCCATGCGGCAACGCGTGCTCGCGGCGCATCGGTGAACGTTGCTGATGGTCGCTTCGCGCGCGGCGCAAGCAGGCGCGCACAGGCGCACGCGAGGCGGCGCGCACCGGTGCGCACAGGCGCACGCGAGGCCGTCGTGCGGCCCCGTCGATCGTCGACGGCAGGAACCGATCGAAGCTCAGTGCGTGGCGGTCGCCGCGTCCTTCATGCCGAACGTGTTGCCCACGCGCTCGAGGCGATAGCCGGTGCCGTACACCGACAGCAGCGAGAAGCCGTGTTCGTTCAGCGCGAGCTTCTTGCGCAACGCATAGACGTGCTGCGCGATCGTGTGGGTTCCGTACTCGGTGTGCTTGCCCCAGATCGACGCGAGCAACTCCTGCTTGGTGAACAGGCGCGACGGCTGGGAGAACAGCGTCCAGGCGAGGTCGAACTCGCGCGGCGCGAGCTCGGCCGGCATGCCGCCGACGCGGACGCTGCGGGTGCTCATGTCGAGCGCGTACTCGCCGATCTCGATGCGCCTGGCCTTGGCCACCTGCTCGGGCACCAGACGACGCAGCAGCGCCGCGACCCGCACGGCGAGAATCGCGTCCGTCACGGGCTTGACCATGTAGTCGTCGGCGCCGGCTTCGAGCGCCTCGACGACCTTGTCCTCGGCGTCCACGGCCGTGAGCATCATGATCCCGACCCGGCTGCCCAGCAGTTGCCGCAGCCGCTTGACGACGTCGAACCCGGTCATCTCGGGCAGCATCCAGTCCACGATGACGCAGCGTGGCGGCATCTTCTGTATCGCGTAGAACAGCGCGTGCGGCGCGCCGAACACCCGGACGTCGTGGCCACTGCCGCTCAGCGCCCTGGCCACCGCTTCGGCACAGATGTCATCGTCTTCGACCACGTGGATGAGGCTCATTCGGACGCTCCGACGCAAGATGTCGCGCCAACCAGGACGGCGCAGATCATGTACGGAGCGAGTGGCCGGACGGATACACGGAATCTGCAACCGATACGCCGCGGGGCACGAAGTTGTGTCGAGCCGATACCGCATCGCGCCGGCGTACGGCACGGCCGACCGGTTCGTCGGCAGCCCGCCGGTGGCCCGGGCCCGTCAGCCTGTCGGCCCGCCAGCCAGTACGATCGCCGCCATCTCGCTGCGGGCGGCCGCAGCGCTGCCTGAACCTCTCACCGCTGGATGCGATCCGTGAAACTCGCGACCTGGAACGTCAACTCCCTCGCCGTGCGCCTGCCGCAGCTGCTGGACTGGCTCGCCGCCCATCCGGTCGACGCGATCGTGCTGCAGGAAACCAAGCTCACCGACGACAAGTTCCCGCAGGCCGAGATCGCCGAGGCCGGCTATCAGGCGCAGTGGTTCGGGCAGAAGACCTACAACGGCGTGGCGCTGCTGTCGCGCGTGCCGGCCACGGACGTGGTGCGCAACATCGTCGGCTTCGCCGACGAGCAGGCGCGCGTGATCGGCGGCACCGTCGGCGGGCTGCGCGTGATCGGCGCGTACTTCCCCAATGGCCAGGCGCCCGGCACCGACAAGTTCGAATACAAGCTGTCGTGGATGCGCGCGCTGCGCGACTGGCTGCGCGAGGAGCTGGCGACGCACCCGCAGCTCGTGCTGATGGGCGACTTCAACGTCGCGCCGGAAGATCGCGACGTGCACGACCCGCTGGCGTGGGCCGGGCAGATCCACTGCGACGACGAGGAACGCGAGCACTTCCGCCAGTTGCTCGCGCTCGGGCTGCACGACGCGTTCCGGCTGTTCGAGCAGCCGCCCAGGAGCTGGAGCTGGTGGGACTACCGCAATCTCGCGTTCCGCAAGAACCAGGGACTGCGCATCGACCACATCCTGGTGAGCGACGCGCTCAAGTCGCGCGTCACGGCCTGCACCATCGACAAGGCGCCGCGCAAGAACGAACGACCGAGCGACCACGCGCCGGTGATCGTCGAGATCGCCGACTGAGCGAGGCTCGGCCGGCAGCGCGCAGCGTCGCGTCGAACGGCCGCGAGGTCGTCGTCGCCACGGCCACCAGGCTCGCGACGCCGTCGCTCCCGGCGTACACGTCGGCGCGCGCGACCGCGTGGATCGCGTCGCGCCTGCGGCAGGTCCGCGCACGCCGTGCACCCGGGGCCGCGCCGGCGACGCTACGTCGTCCGATGTCCGGTTTCCGTTCGAACGGGTCCGCCGCGGCGCTTTCGCACCGCCGTCACGGCGCCGATCATCGGGCTACATTCACCCAACGGAGCCCGCCATGTCCCGCACCGCCTTGCTGCTCATCGATGTCCAGCAATCGTTCCGCCACCGGCCCTACTGGACGGAGGCCGGCGTGCCGGTGTTCTTCGAGCGCCTGCACGCGCTGGCCGACGGCTGTGCAGCGGCGGGCATCCCGATCGTGCGCATCTTCCACAGCGACGGCCCCGATCATCCGGACAACCCGTTCGCGCGCTCGAGCGGACTCATCCGTCCGATCGACGGGCTGAAGGACCTGCCGATCGCGGTGACGTTCGAGAAGCATCGCCACAGCGCGCTGGTCGGCACGGGCCTCGGTGAGTGGCTGACGTCGCACGGCATCGAGCGGCTCATCGTCAGCGGCATCCGCACCGAGCAGTGCTGCGAGACCACCGCGCGCCACGCCAGCGACGAAGGCTGGGAGGTCGACTACGTCACCGACGCCACGCTCACCTTCGACATGCGTTCGCCGGCCGGCCGCCCGGTCACCGCCGAGCAGCTGCGCGAGCGTACCGAGACCGTGCTGCACGGCCGCTTCGCCACGGTGTGCACCGTCGAACAGGCGCTCGCGCGCGCCCGCGTCGCGGAGCCCGCCATCTCATGAACCGACGGGCATGAACCGACGGGCACGAGCGGACGAGCATCAGCGGACGGCCGTGATCGACGTCCTGTTCGTCGTGCTGCCCGACTCGCTGCTGCTCGATCTCGCCGGGCCGGCCGAGACCTTTCGCCTGGCCAACCAGCACCTGCAGCGGCTCGGGCGCGCGCCGGCCTTCCGCCTGCGGTTCATCGGGCCCGTCGAGCAGGTGCGCTCGTCGGTGGGTCTGGGCCTCGGGCCGATCGAGCCGCTGCCGGCGCGGCTCGATTCGACGAGCTGGGTGATGCTGCTCGGCCGCCCCGGCGAGGCCGACGCGGTGCTGGCGCGCCAGCGGCCGTGGCTGGCGACGCGCGACTGGCTCGCGCGCACGCTGGGCCCCGCGCTGCACGAGCCGCACGGCGTGCACCGTCTGCTGACCGTGTGCGTCGGCGCCCTGCTCGCGGCCGACGCCGGTCTGCTCGGGACGCGGCAGGTGACCACGCATCACGAACTGCTCGACGCATTGGCGCGCCTCGCGCCGACGGCGAAGGTGCTGCCCAACCGCGTGTTCGTCGAGGACGGACCGGTGGCCACGAGTGCCGGCATCACTGCCGGGATCGACCTCGCCTTGCACGGCGTGGCACGGGTGTGCGGCGAGGCGCTCGCGCAGTCGGTGGCGCGCACGATGGTCGCGTACTCGCGCCGCCCGGCCGACGCGCCGCAGGACTCGCCGCTGCTCGCATTCCGCGACCACCTGCATCCTGCGCTGCATCGCGTGCAGGACGCGGTGGCCGCGCGGCCCGGCGCCGACTGGAGCGTCGAGCGGCTGGCCGCGCTCGCGCACGTGACACCGCGTCACCTCGGCCGGCTGTTCCGCGAGCAGGTCGGCATCACGCCGCGCGCGTACGTGGAACATCTGCGTGCGACCTTGGCGCGCGAGTCGCTCGAGCGCGGCGCGTCGCGCAGCGCCGCAGCACGCGCCGCCGGCTTCGGCAGCGAGCGGCGCATGCGCGAGGCGCTCGCGCGCCTCAGTCGTCCAGACCGAGTTCCTGGATCTTCCGCGTGATCGTGTTGCGGCCGATGCCCAGGCGCTGCGCCGCCTCGATGCGCCGGCCGCGCGTGATCTCGAGCGCGGTGTGGATGAGCTGCGCCTCGAAGCGCCGCGTGAGCGCTTCCCACACGCCGGGCACGCGCGCTTCGAGCATGGCGCGCGACTCGCGCTCGAGGTCGACCAGCCAGTGCGGCCGCACCGTCTCGCCTGCGCCTGCGCCTGCGCCTGCGCCTGCGCCGGCGCCCACGCCCGCGGGTGCCGTGGCCGCGGCACCCGTGCCGTCGGCAGCCGGCGGCGCGGCACGCGAGACCGACGACTCGAGCAGCTCCGGCGGCAGGTCCTTCGGTTCGATCACCTGCGCCGGCGCCATCACCGTGAGCCAGTGGCACAGGTTCTCGAGCTGGCGCACGTTGCCGGGAAAGTCGAACGTCATCAGGCGCTCGAGCGCCGCGTCGGTCATGCGCTTGGCCTCGACGCCCAGCTCCGCCGCGCTCCGGGCGAGGAAGTGCCGGGCCAGCGACGGGATGTCCTCGCGCCGCTCGCGCAGCGGCGGCAGCCGCAGCCGGATGACGTTGAGCCGGTGGAACAGGTCTTCGCGGAACGAGCCGTCCTTGACGCGCTGCTCGAGGTTCTGGTGCGTCGCCGCGATGACGCGCACGTTGCTCTTCAGCGGCGCGTGCCCGCCGACGCGGTAGAACTGCCCGTCGCTCAGCACGCGCAGCAGGCGCGTCTGCAGGTCGAACGGCATGTCGCCGATCTCGTCGAGGAACAAGGTGCCGCCGTCGGCCTGCTCGAAGCGGCCGCGGCGCATGGTCTGCGCGCCGGTGAAGGCGCCGCGCTCGTGGCCGAAGAGCTCGCTTTCCAGCAGGTCCTTCGGGATCGCGGCGGTGTTGATCGCGACGAACGGGCCGCTCGCGCGCGGGCTGTGCTTGTGCAGCGCGCGCGCCACGAGTTCCTTGCCCGAGCCGCTCTCGCCGGTGATGAGCACGGTGACGATGCTCTGGCTGAGCCGGCCGATCGCGCGGAACACGTCCTGCATCGCCGGCGCCTGCCCGAGCATCTCGGGCATCTCGCGCGACTTCTCCTCGCGCACTTCCTCGCGCAGGCTCTCGTCGACCGCGCGCCGGATGAGCTCGACTGCCTTGGTCACGTCGAACGGCTTGGGCAGGTATTCGAACGCGCCGCCCTGGAACGCGGAGACCGCGCTGTCGAGATCGGAGTACGCGGTCATCACGATGACCGGCAGGCCGGGGTGGCGCTCCTTGACCTTGCCGAGCAGGTCGATGCCCGAGCCGCCGGGCATGCGGATGTCGCTCACCAGCA